>DAOTYR010000147.1:0-45220 GCA_034434655.1 Chloroflexaceae bacterium | reverse complement strand
AGGAAGATGCTACAAAACCTGGACCATACTATGAACCCTGAACACATTGATATCCTGATCGTCGGCGCCGGACTCTCCGGCATCGCCGCCGCCTACTACCTGCAAACGCGCTGCCCCACGCAGCGGTTTGCCATCCTCGAGGCCCGCGACACTATTGGCGGCACCTGGGATCTGTTTCGCTATCCGGGGGTGCGCTCGGACTCGGAGATGTATACCCTGGGCTATAGCTTTCGCCCCTGGCGCGAAAAGAAGGCCATTGCCGATGGCCCGAGCATTCTGCGCTACATCCGCGAAACCGCCTGCGCCTTCGGCATCGACCGCCACATCCGCTTCCAGCACCGCGTGCGCCGGGCAAGCTGGTCCTCCGACGAGGGCCGCTGGACGGTTGAGGTCGAGCGGGGGCCGGAAGGGACGCCGCTGCGTTTCACCTGCGCCTTTCTATTTATGTGCAGCGGCTACTACGACTACGCCAGCGGTTACACCCCTGACTGGCCGGGCGTGGAACGCTTTGGCGGGCGGATCGTCCATCCGCAGCACTGGCCGGAGGACATGGAGTATCGTGGCAAGTGCGTCGTGGTGATCGGCAGCGGCGCCACGGCGATCACGCTGGTGCCGGCGCTGGCCGAAAGGGGGGCGCAGGTGACGATGCTGCAGCGCTCGCCGACCTATGTGCTGGCGCGGCCCTCGGAGGATGGCGTGGCCCTTGCGCTGCAACGCCTATTCCCTCCCGCGCTCGCCACCCGGGCCACCCGCTGGAAGGCGGTGTTGGTCAACATGCTCTTCTACTACCTGGCGCGCTGGTTCCCCAGGGCCACGAAGCAGGCGATCATCCGCATGGCCCAACAACACCTCGGCCCCGGCTACGACGTCGCCACGCATTTCACGCCGCGCTACAATCCCTGGGACCAGCGGCTGTGCCTGGCCGCTGATGCCGACCTGTTTCGCGCCATTCGCTCGGGGCGGGCGACGGTGGTCACCGATGAGATCGCCACCTTCACCGAGAGGGGCCTGCGCCTGTGTTCGGGGCGCGAGCTTGAGGCCGATGTGATCGTGACTGCCACCGGGCTGGTGATCAAACTGATGGGTGGCGCAGAACTGGTGGTAGATGGGCGACCGGTGGATCTTGCCAGCACCCTCAGCTACAAGGGCATGATGTACAGCGACATCCCCAATCTGGCTTCGGCCTTCGGCTACACCAACGCCTCCTGGACGCTGAAGTGCGAATTGACCGCCGCCTATGTCTGCCGCCTGCTCAACTACATGGAGCGCCACGGCTATCGCCAGTGTACGCCCCGCCGGCGCGATCCGAATCTCGGCACGGTTCCGGCGCTCGACTTCACCTCGGGCTACGTGCTGCGCGCCCTCGACAGGCTGCCGCGCCAGGGTGTGAAGAAGCCGTGGAAACTCTACCAGAACTACTTGCTCGATCTGTTGAGCCTGCGCTTTGGCCCCATCAACGATGGGGTGCTGGAGTTTCGAGGACCAGAATAGTCCCCTGGCGAGGGGTCTGGAGACACCGGGTTTTCCCAGACGAGCCGGTGGGAGGGTTAGGGAGGGCGCAGCCCGCGCGCAGGGGTGTGGGGAACCCGGGTTTTCTCAGACGAGCCAGTGGGAGGGTTGGGGAGGGCGCAGCCCGCGCGCAGGGGTGTGGGGAACCCGGGTTTCCCCACGCCCCCGCCCGCGGGAGGGTGAGGGCGCAGTCCTCAACCAGGGGTATGGGGCAACCAGGTTTCCCCATACCCCCGTTTTCATCGGGTGGTGTGCCGCCCGGCGGCATAGCGGGGGACGGGGCAAGCGGGTCGCCGGGCGCCTCCACAGAGGACAAAGCCCTCCCGTGCTACACGGGGATCCTATTGCTCTCCGCGCTGCTGGATCATACGGTGTTGCTCGACGATCACCTGAGCCATGCGGATGTTGACCGCATCGATCATTTTGCCATCGAGACTAACGACGCCACGGCCCTGGGCCACGGCCTGGGCGTAGGCCCGCAACACTGCCTCGGCCCGCGCCACCTCCGCGGCTGATGGCGCGAAGACGTGGTTGATGACCTCCAACTGCCCGGGGTGGATGGCTTGCTTGCCATCGAAGCCGAGGGCCCTGGCGGCGCGGCTGGCCCGTTCCAACTCTTCGGGCGCTTGCAGGCCGGCGAAGGGGCCGTCGAGACAGCGCAGGCCGTTGGCGCGCGCCGCGGCGACAATGGCGTGCATGATCGCATGCCAGCGGTGGCCGGGGTAGGCCGCGTCGTACTCATCGCGTTCGCCCACGTTCGCCAGGGGCGCCCGCAACCCTGCCGCATAGTCGCCAGGGCCATAGATCAACGTCTCCAGCCGGGGCGAGGCCGCAGCGATTTCGCGGATGTAGAGAAAGCCCCGCGCCGTTTCGATCTGCGCCTCGATGCCGATCCGCCGCGACAGGCCGCGCGCCAGTTCAATCTGCGTGAGCAGCCGGTCCACGAAGGCGATATCCTCCGGCCCGCTCACCTTGGGCACCATCACCAGGTCCACGTGCTCGCCGGCCGTCTCGATCACTTCGATCAGATCGCGGTAGGCGAAGGGGGTGTCAAGGCCATTGATGCGGAAGGAGCGCAGGCGCGGCCCGAAGTCGAGTTCGCGAAAGGCGCGGGCCACGTTGGCCCGGGCGGTGTCCTTGTCCGCGGGGGCGACGGCATCCTCGAGGTCAATGCACACCGCGTCGGCGGCGCTGCGGGCCGCCTTTTCGATCATGGCCCAGCGCGAGGCGGGCACGAACAGTTCGCTGCGTTGGAGCCGACCCGCGGCGCCGGCGTGTCCGGAGTACTCGATCATAGGCTGTTTCCTATCCGTTTGCAGGTTAGACCGGGACAGGGTATGCACCTGACGTGAAAATAGACTCTCGAAGAGGGGGGTGGGAAACCCGGGTTCCCCATACCTCAGCGGACGCGGGCCGGAGGCCCGCGCACCCAGGCCCCGCCCCCTGGGAGGGTTTGGGAGGGCGCAGCCCTCCCAAGAAGTATGTTCATCCCGTCGGTGCGCGGCGGAGCCGCATGGACGGCTGACGTGAAAATAGGCTGCTGGGGCAGGGGAATGGGGAAACCCGGGTTCCCCATTCCCCCGCCCGCAGGAGGGTTTGGGAGGGCGCAGCCCCTTACGAGCGGAAGAAGTCGATCACCGAGCTGCGCTCTTCCTCGCTGGGCATCAACTCAATGAAGGTGATACGGTGCCAGGGAAAGATCACTGCCTGTACGCCGGCGGCCAGGTAGTTCACCGGCTTGCCATCGCGCTTGCGCATGTTGAAGACGCGGATAAACTGATCTCCCGGCTGCGGTTCGGCCTCGATCTCGGCCAGCAGCGGGTCCTCGCCGGTCAGGTGCAGAATGACGGTCTTGGCCACGGATGACACTCCTCAGGTGAAAAGAGGCCTGATACCATTTCGGATTGTAGATTTTAGATTGCCGGCAATACCGCACCCCAACGGGATGAACATACGATTGTTCCTGCGAGGGCGCAGTCTTCACAAACCCTCTCCCAGGGGCCGGGGTCCGGGTGCGCGGGCCGGAGGCCCGCATCCGCAGGGGAGGGGGAAACCTGGTTTCCCCACACCCCTCTCCTGCCTTTCCTCGCCGGGGGCGGGAGCGTGGCTCCTCCCCTCAGCGGGGGGAGGTTGGGAGAGGGGCTGAAGCGCCGATGCGCTTATTTGACAGGACTTATACCATTTCCGATTGCAGATTTTGGATTGCAGATTGCCGCGCATGGCGTCACGATGAGCGATGACGGCAACGACAATGCGGAACTGCCAACTGGATTTGGTATTACGCGGTCGCCTCCCGGCGGGGAGGGGTGGAGGACGGCAGGCCCTCCACGAACCATCGGGCCGCCGCGGGCGGGGGCGGGGCGTACGCGGGGAGGCGCAGCCTCCCCGCACCCTTCCACCGCGCGCGTCCTGTCACTTATCCCACTTCGAAACGCAGCAGCAACGTGCCGAGCTTCAACTCATCGCCGGGGCGAATGGGGCAGGCCTCCTGTGGCGGCAGACGCCGTCCATTGACGAACGTGCCATTGGCGCTGGCCAGATCTTCGATGCAGTAAGTGCCGTTCTGCAACGAGATCATGGCGTGGCGGCGGGAGACGCCGGCATCATAGCCGCCGTCGAGGCCCAGATCCACGTCGGGGTAGATCCCCCGCTGGTTGTCCTTGCGACCGATGAGCAGGTTATCAACGGCCTCAAGGGTGATGCGCCTGCCGCTGTTGATCACCACCAGGGTCAGGCTCGGGGCCACGCTCACGGCTGGCGCGTCGATCACCAGCGGCTCGCTCATCTCGAAGGCCGTCGCTTCGCCCGTGGCCGCGGCCCGGTTGAGGGAAGCGGTGGTCTCACGGCGCTGCGGGCTGCCGAGTAAACTGGCGCCGCACTCCGAGCAGAAAATCGCCCCGTCAAGTTGTTGCGCGTTACAGTGCGTACATCGCTGCATACCTGCCTCCGGTGGCGCCTCGGTGGGCGAACTAGCGTTCGCCGCGCCAAGCGTTCGTTCGCTTGAGCCTGAAGGGACGAACAACCTTGCCCCAAAACCGCAGGCTCATCCTTCCCCGGGCCCCATCAACCCGCGCGTGCCGTACTTAATGCGTTTGCGTCCTTCGGCGCTGGCGTTGCCCGAGCGCAGCAGGCGCGTGGCTTCCTCCTGCACGGTGCGTGCCAGTTCGGTTTCGCCGGCCTCGAACAGGCGCGTGCCGGCCATCTGCAGGCGGCGCGTCGCTTCCTCGATCTTGCCGTCGGCGACGTCCTGCCAGGCGCGGGCCTGCAGCCGATAGGCCACCAGCCGTTCGAGCCAGTGTTTGACCGTCGGATCGACCTCGTAACTGACGCTGTCGGCGGAGCGCACGGCGACCCGCAGGACCAGTTCGCCCTGCTGGTGCATCAGGTTCATGCCGGGGAGGTTGTAGGTCAGGTTCAGGCGCAGCAGGGGGTGGTCGCCGGTGCCCAGGGGCGGCGCCACCACCTCGAGCAACAGGGCCTGCGGATCGGCCCCCGACCAGTCGCCCAGGGGCGCCTTCCAGAGCAGTTCACGTTCCTCCAGCGCCTGAATGTTAGCGATGAACGGGCGCACCCGATCGACCGAACGCAGCAGCGCGCCGGGGCGCGCCTCGCAGCGCAGGGCCATGTCCTGGGCGAAGGTGGAGGACATGCGTTTGACCTCCTCAGTAAAGATCGTGCTGATCTCCGCCGCCGAGGTAATAAACTGGGTGCGGCTGCTCTCGTGGGCGGCCATAGTTTCGAGCAGATCCTCGTTCCACTCGTTGCCGATGCCCAGGGCCGTCAGGCCGATGCCGCGGTTCTGGGCGCGACGGGCGATCTCGACGCAGCGGCCCTCGTCGCCATAGGTGCGCCCATCGGTCAGCAGAAGAATGCGGCTGACACTGCGCCCCTGCACCGGTTTCTGGATCTCCTGGAGTGCCAGGGCCATACCGGTCGCCATCTCGGTGCCCCCGGCGGCCTCGATCATGCCGATCTGGCGCTTCAGGTCGTTGCGGTTGCGCGCCCGCTGCGCTGGAACGACCACTTCGGCCCGGTCGTTGAAGGTGACCAGGGCGAAGTAATCGTCGGGATCGAGCATCTCCACGATGCGCCCGGCGGCCTCTTTCACCTGCTGGAGCCGTTCACCGCGCATCGAGGAGCTCCGATCGATCACCAGGCAGAGGTTCAAGGGCAGCTTCGGCAAGGTCGCCGGCAGCCCCTGGGCGGTCAGTTCGAGCAGCGCATAGAGCAATTGCGGCTCGCTGCTCGCCGGGAGCACGTTGCGACTAAGGGTCACGCGGAGGGAGATGCCTGGGCCCATAGTCACTGCTCCGTGCGCGGTAGGGTTACCACAATCGCCGAGATATTGTCGTCGCCCCCGGCCAGGTTGGCCAGGGCGACCAGTTCGTCACAGGCATCCTGGGGCCACCGGCACTGGCTCAAGGCCCGTTCCATGGCCCCTTCGTCCACCAGGCTCCACAGGCCGTCGGAGCAGAGCAGCAGGTGCGAACTCTGGCCGACGGGTTGGTAGATGAAGTCCACAGGCACGTGCGGCTGCTGCCCGACGGTGCGGTACAACTGGTTGCGCAGCGGGTGCTCGCGGGCTTCGAGGGGATCGAGCTGGCCGAGCTGGATCAGCCGCCCAACCGTCGAGTGATCGGTCGTGAGGGGCCGCAAGCCGCCTGGCTCGAAGAGATAGGCGCGGCTGTCGCCCACATGGGCGATGTAGAGGCTGTGGCCAACGAGCAGGGCCGCCGTGCAGGTAGTGCCCATGTCGCTGCCCAGGGCCTGAGCCGCGTCCCAGATAGCCTGGTTGGCGGCCTGCACCGCCGAGACCATCAGCGGCTGCAGGGCCTCGGTGGCGCTGTCGTCGAGGGCAGGCAGAATGAGCTGGCTGAGCACGTGGTTCACCACGGTGCGAACGGCCAGCCGGCTGGCCAGTTCGCCGCCCTGGTGCCCGCCCATGCCATCGGCGACGATGAACAGCCCGACACAGACATCGCCGTTCTCGCGGGGGAGCGAGGCCAGCATGGCGAAGCTGCTGTCCTGGTTATTCTCGCGCACCCGCCCGACGTCGCGGGCCGCAGCGACGGCCAGGCCCTGTGTGGAGCGCCGCGCGCACACCGCGGGGGCGCTATCGGCGTCGAGGTAGTGGGTCGAAGGCTCCGGGTGGGTCTCGCCGGGGTCAGGGGGCGGCTGAAAGGGGCGGGTGGGCGCCTTCGCCGGATCGGAGGGCGTTTCCGGTGCCTGGACCGTCTCCGCAGAAGGAGGTTCCGGAACGCTCCCGGCGGGAGGGGGATCCTCGCTGCTCCACCAGGGCGGCTCGTCTGGCGGCGGGTCAGCGATGGGGTGGGCATCGTTGCTCCCACCTGCGGGGAAGTCGGTATCGTCGGGATAGAACAGCTTGCGGAAACGGATCATAGCAACTCCGACCGCTCAGGGAAGATGGTTCGTAGGAAATGTACCGTTCGCAGCGTTCCGCCCCCCTTCTAGCCTCCCCCCGCCGGGGGGAGGAGCCTGATCCCCTCCCCCGGCGGGGGAGAGTGAGGGAGGGGCGGTTCGGCACGCGACGGGAGCATAGCGCATAGCTCTACTGAACCCATGGCTTACGCTTTCAGCGCATACACCTTCTGATCCATCGAGCCGATATACACCACCCCCTCGGCGACGGCCGGCGATGAGACCACTGCGCCGCCGGTGGAGAACTTCCAGATCAGGTTGCCCTGGCCGGCATCGAGGCAGTAGACGCAGCCGTCCACGGCGCCAAAGTACACCCGACCGGCCTCGACCCGCGGCGAGGAGGTGATCTGGCTGCCGACCTCGTGCTTCCAGGCCAGGCGGCCCGTCTTGGCATCGAGGGCATAGAAGAACCCGTCTACCCCGCCAACGAAGACGCGGGTGCCCACCACGCACGGCGAAGAGTTGACATAATGGCCGGTGCGGAAACGCCAGGCCGGCCAGCCGCCCTCCGCGTCCAGGGCGTAGAGGTTCTGGTCGAGCGAGCCGACGTAGACCAGGCCCTCGCCGATAGCCGGCGAGGAGCGCACCGGCATCTGGGTGCGCTGTTTCCACTTCACGCCCCCGCTGCGCGCATCGAGGCAGTAGACGTGCCCATCATCGCCGCCGATGAAGATCCGCTCGCCGGCAAGGCATGCCGACGAGCGAATGGGGTTCCAGGTGCGATACTTCCAGATCAGCGTGCCCCGCAACCCATCAAGGGCGTAGACGTGCTGGTCATCGGAGCCGATAAACACCACCCGGTCCTCGATGCGCGGCGAGGAGCGCACCGGCTTCGGGGTACGGAAGGTCCAGCGCAGGCTACCGCGGCGCATATCGCAGCAGTAGACCGCGCCATCTTCGGAACCCACAATGACGTTATCCTGCCAGACTGCCGGGGAGGAACTGATGCCCGCCTCGGTGGCATACTTCCAGCGGAACTCGCCGCGCCCGGCGTCCAGGGCGTAGAGATTGTGGTCATACGAACCAATAAAGAGCATGCCCCCGGCGACGCAGGGTGACGAGCGCACCTCATCTTCGCAGGCGAAGCTCCAGACCAGGCTGGTGCTGGCGGCGCCCTTGATCACCGCCGGCGCGGCGGCGCGGGGAGCGACCGGCGTCTCGCCGATGCCCGGCACGGCCAGCAAGGCGCGTTTCAACTCCTCGGCGCTCTGCCAGCGCGCCTCCATATCGTACTCGATCGCCTTGACGATCACCGCCTCCATCTCGGGCGAGACAGCGGGGTTAAGCTGGCGCACCGGCCGTTCGTGGAAGGTGAAGGGCGTTTCCAGGCGCGGATCGGTATTGGTGAGCAGGTGGTGCAGCGTTGCGCCGAGGGCGTAGATGTCACCCACCGGCTCGGCGATACCGCGGTACTGCTCGGGAGGCGAGTAACCCTCGGTGCCGATCATGGTGCCCTTGCGGTCGCTGCGATTGAGGGTGCGCGCAATGCCGAAGTCGATCAGCACGATCCGATCGTCCTCGATCACCATGATGTTGGACGGCTTCATGTCGCGGAACACGATTGGCTGAGGTTTGTGGTTGTGGAGGTAGGCCAGCACGTCGCAGATCTGCACGGCCCAGCGCCCCACCCGCGCCTCGTCGAGGGGCTTGCCCGCCTCTTCGAGGATCGTCTCCATGTCCTTGCCCTTGACCAGTTCCATCACCAGGTACACGTGCCCGTTTTCCTCGAAAAAGTCATAGACCCTGGGAATGGCCGGATGCTGCAAGGTTGCCAGCAGACCCGCCTCGCGCTCGAAGTTCTTCAAGTTGAGCAGGCGCGTGTGCGAGTCCGGGGCGCTCTGGGCCATTTCTTTGATCGCGCAGTAGCGCACCACGTCCTTGAAGCGCAGGTCCCGTCCGCGATAGACCAGGCTCATGCCGCCGATACCGATCGCCTCTTCGATCTGGTAGCGGCCCTGGAGCACGGTGCCAGCCGAGAGGAGGGGCATGGCCGTGGGGCTTCGCGGCGCGCCTGGCGCGCCAGTGTGCCGGGCGCCGGTGCTGGCGCCCGCGTCGGCGGAACCCTCGGGGCGGATCGCGGGGGCGCTCTCATCGGCGGCAGCGCCACCGGCAAAGGTTCGCGTTCCCTCCTCGGGCGGTGATCCAGAGACACTCTCAGCGGAGGGAACGCTGAAGGCTTTCGTGCCAACTTTCTTGATCAGACCCATCGTTAACCTCTACGGGCCGGGCAAGCCTGCGCCACGAATGATCAGGAGGGAACAGCGGGCGCGTATTGCTACGCTGGGAACCATTATAGTGATGGGGCATACCACTTGGCAACTGTGTTTCTGGTGGTACCTGTTCATACCGGGTGAGAGAAGGGGGGAAACCGGGTTTCCCCCTCCCCCTGCGCAGGGGCTGTGCCCTCCCAAACCCTCCCGCGGGTGGGGGAATGGGGAAACCCGGTTTCCCCATTCCCCTCGCCAAGGGCGTATGTTCACCTTAGCCGTCCATGCGGCTGCGCCGCACACCGCCCGATGAAAACGGGGGTATGGGGGAACCAGGTTCCCCCATGTTCACGTCAGGCAATGACCGTCCCCTGGCCGGCCAGGGCAGCGCTGACGCACCCGGGGCGGCGCGCATCGCCGAGCACGACCTGGCGCACCCCCTGCTCCAGGGCCTCCTGGGCGCCGAGGATCTTCTTGCGCATGCGGCCCTCGGCAAAGGCCAGGTTCGCTTCAATCTCGCCGCGGGGGATACGGGTGATCAAGCTGTTCTCGTCGGGAAAGTTGCGCAGCAGGCCGGGCACGTTCGAGAGCAGCAGCAGCGTCTCGGCGCCCAGGGCCGCAGCGATCGCCGCCGCCGCGCGGTCGCCGTCAACATTCAGGGCCTCGCCGGCCTCCGAGCAGGCCAGTGGCGCCACGACCGGCAGGTAGCCGTTGTCGAGCAGCATCCGCAGAAGGGCCGTGTTCACCCGCTCGATGGTGCCCGTCCAGTCGTCACGGAGCAGTTTCTGTCGCCCATCCTCTATGATGCGGATGGTCGCCTTGCGCTTGCCCTCCAGCAAGCGTCCATCGAGCCCGCTCAGGCCAATGGCGTTACAGCCGCGAGTCTGCAGCCGTTCGACCAGCCCTTTGTTGACCAGCCCGCCCGTGGCCATCATGAACAACTCCAGGGTGCGCCGATCGGTGTAGCGGCTGGTGTAGCCGCTGGGCGAGGTCACGAAGCGCGGCGGATGGCCCAGGGCCTCGCCGAGCCGGTTGGTCTCATCAGAGCCGCCGTGGACCAGCACGAGCCGTTCGCCCCGGGCATAGAGCGCGGCCAGGTCGTCGCAGAGGGCGTCGTAGTTGTTGCCGGCGCTGCCGCCGACTTTGATCACGTTCATGGCAGGCCTCTAACGTGAAAATAAGCTCTCGGAGAAGGGTGTAGGGAAACCGGGTTTCCCCACGCCCCGCCCCCGCAGGGGGATGGGGAAACCCGGTTTCCCACTCAAGGTATACTGAAAGCGCGCAGCTCTCCAGCATCCTGTCGCTGGCCAGGTTTACATCATATCCGAGGAAACCGCACATGTCCAAACGACCGAACCGGCGCCCCGTTGCGCCGCTGCTCCTGCTGGCTCTAACGTTGCTCCTCTCGGCGTGCGTCGCTGCCCGCGCGGCCCCTCCGGCGCCGGTCACGCCAGCGCCCCCTACGCTGCCCGCCGCGACCTCGACCGCGCGCGGCGCGGTTGCCCGGCCTGTCCCCGGCGGGGTTGCATCGCCGACAGCGGCGCCTGCGCCGGCGACAAGGGCGACCGCCCTCTCCGCCACGCCGACCCCTCGTCCTCCGGGCACGCCGCCGCGGATTGGTCTCCAGGCAGGCCACCTGCGCTCAGACGAACTTCCCGAGGAACTGGCCCGTCTACGCACCTCTACGGGCGCCCGTTGGGGCAACGTTACCGAGGCCGAACTGAACCTCGCCATCGCCAACCGCGTCAAGCCCTTGCTGGAAGCCCAGGGCGTGATGGTTGATATTCTCCCCGCCACTGTGCCGCCGGGCTACGATGCCGACGCCTTCATCGCCATTCACGCCGACGGCTCGAGCGGCCCCACCGCCCGGGGCTGGAAACTGGCCACTCCCTGGCGCGCCTCCGCCGCTTCCCGGGCGTTGATGGACGCCGTGGCCGCCGCCTACGGCCCCGCCACGGGTCTCCCGCAGGACAGCGGCGGCGTCACCTTTAACATGAAGGGCTACTACGCCTTTAGCTACCGCCGCT
Source organism: Chloroflexaceae bacterium (assembly GCA_034434655.1). GTDB lineage: Bacteria > Chloroflexota > Chloroflexia > Chloroflexales > Chloroflexaceae > JACAEO01. The sequence continues at coordinate 34,038 of DAOTYR010000147.1, read as the reverse complement.
ACCAGCACGCCATCGCCCGCACCACCCCGGCGATCATCATCGAAATGGGCTTTATGACCAGCGCCGCTGACCGCGCGGTGCTTTTTGGGCAGCCTGAGCGCGTGGCTCGCGGAATTGCCGATGGCGTGCTCGCGTACCTCCGCCAGCGCGATCCCCATGACGGAGCGGCCTTGCTGCCGCCCGATTACCCGGTGATGCGAGCGGTGGCCGCGGGCGCGGCGGTGCGCGCCGCGCCTCGTGACGATGCCCGTGTCCTGCTGCGCGCCGGGGAAGGGGCGCGCATCGTGCCGTTCGATAAGCTCGACGGCTATTATCAGGCGTTTGTGCGCGCCGGTGACGCGCGCGTGGTCGGCTGGGTGCGCGAGGATGAACTTATCGCTACGGACGAGCAACCGGTCTTTCCGACGCCTACCAGTCCGTAGCAGTTGAAGGCGTGGGCGCGAGCGGATCCGCAGGCCCTGCACAATACTGTTGGAGGGGGGCGGAGAGGCGTTGCCTCCCCGCCCCCCCTCCGTTCCGCCCGTGGCGGCAGACTCGTGCGCTCTGCGCCAGGGCGCGCCCTGCCACGGGCGGACCGGCGGCATCGCGGCGGGCTGCGCCCGCCGCACCTCCCCATGCTGATACCTCTGCCAGGCCGGGCAGCGCAAGCGTGTCTTACCGCCGCGTCACCGGCAGGTACACGCTCTCGCCCCCCAGGTTCACCTGCGGGGCCGTAAGCGGGTCGCCGAGCAGGGCGAACGCGCTGCCGGTTTCCTGGCAGCACGCCGCCGCCGTGAACAGTTCCAGGTGGCCCGCCAGGGTCAGCGCGCCCAGCGGCGGGGGCCGCGGCGCGGCCCACAGCGTCTGGTAGAAGCCCCGTTGCAACGCATCGTGCCCGTAGAGCACCCCCAGGCCGGTTGAACTCCAACTGGCAATCGCCCCGCCATCGGCCCGCGCGACCAGGCGCTCGTCAATTGACGTGCCGGTGAAGGCCGGGGTGTGAAATGCGCCGGTCAGGCAGGATAGCGCCAGCACCACCGGCAACTGCCCGCCGTTGCGCAGGTCGTCCACCTCGAACAGGCCCAGGAGGTACTGGCGATCCTGCGGAGCGTTGGGTTGCAGCGGCGGCCCGGTGTAGGCCCACTGGAACTGCAAGCCGTGACCGAGGAAGTTGAGAAACGCGGCGCCATACTCAAAGGCGCTCATAGCGCGGCTCAGGGCGGCCAGCGGGTCGCGTTCGCGCCATGGGTCGCCCGCCTGCGCTTCGGGGTCGTAGTAGACCCGCGCGATCCGCGCCTGCCGCGGGTGGAGGGCGATGCTTTCTTCGGCCGCGAGGGCGAAGTTTCCGGCAGTGTCGGGATTGTCGGCGATGTAGGCCAGGCGCGCCCGCCAGCCCCCCAGCAGACCGCTGCGCTCATAACCCAGGATCTTCGCCACCAGGGCCGCCGTTTCCTCCACACTCTTCGACGGCAGACGCCCCAGCCACATGTCCGGCACGCCGTCCTGGCGCGGGTCATCACCCTGAAGACGGACGAAACAGGTCTCACAGGCCGTTTCGCCGAGCCAGGGGTCAACCATGGCCAGGTAGGGCGGGATCCAGGTGCGGTTATTGCGCCCGAGGTAGTTGCGTGGATCGGAGGTGCCATCGCCAACCAGCACAACGGCGATGGGCGCGCTCTCCCAGGTTTCAGCGGCGTGGCGCAGGAAGCTGCGGATCGCCTCCGGGTGCACCTGCCCGCCGCTCCAGGCATCGTAGAGCGCTTCGACCGCCACGCTGGCCACCGTCCAGCCCTGGGCGCGGCGATGGGCGATAAGCGGCTCCAGAGCGTCGAGAAAGGCCCGCGGCGCGATGTACACCACCCGGGCGTTCCGTGGCAGTTCCACGGGCGCGTGGGCCGTCACGACGGGCCGGTGCAGCGTGCCCGGCCCGGTGACGAGATAGGTCCGTGGCGCGGGCGCGTTGTCCTCGAAGATGGGGCCGGCAAAGCTCAGGCGCGCGGGCGCGCGTGGGTCGCTCACATCGTAGACCGTCGCGCCGGCGGGCAACCCCTCGAGCTGGTAGCGGAAGCGTCCGGCGCTTCCCACGAAGCGGGCCCCGTTGCCGCGCAGGTTGAGGGCCACGGGCGCCTCCCACGCCACGCCATCCAGATGCACCTGATCGGCGCCCGCGGCAGGTAACAACCAGACCGTCGCCTGGGTGGCGAAGGCGGGCAGACTCACCCGTTCCGACCAGGTTCCCCGTCCGGTCCAGCGCGCGGTTTGTTCCGGCTGCCCGGCCACAGAGCAGGGGCGGTAGGAAGGATCGGCGGGGGGCGCGCCGGCCCGCGCGCAGAGGGTGAAATCACCGCGTCGCAGGGTCGCGCCCTGCAGGGTGAGGGTGAGCGGCCCGTTCGGCGGGAGCGTGGGGGTGATCGTCGCCACCACGCTATCCGGCGGATTGGGGGGCGCGATGACCCGCAGATCGGCGCTGAAGAAATGATCGCCATCGGGACCGGGCAGGCGGCTCTCCAGGATGCGGTTGGAACGCCAGATCCCCCGTTCAATCGCGGTGGCGCGCAGCGGCGCGTCGGTGGCGTCGGCCTCGCGCACGGCCATTGGCGTCCCCGCGCCCCGGCCCGCCGTCAGCCAGTAGACGGCGGTGGCGTTCCAGCGATCGCCCGGCTCGGCGTAGAAGCGCAGCGCTGCCGGAGCGCCCCCATCGCGCAGGATCTCCAGGGGAACGTCGCGGCCCTGGTAGCGCAGGCGCAGCGTGGCCGGATCGGCCTGGGCCAGGTTCAGCCCGGCGGCGGCCAGATCCGCTGCGGTGAGTTCCTGGATGCCTGGAGCGCTGACGGTAATCTTCCAGCCTGGCTCGCCGGCCTGGGGGTCAGGCGTGGGGGCCCCTGTCGCGAAGGGGTGGGCCTCGAGCTGGGCCAGGGCGCCGGCATCGGCCGGGCGCGCGCCGGGAACGAGCGCTTCGGCCACCTCCACCCGGAACGCGGCGCCGTCTGCCACATAGACCGGATTGAGGGCATACACGCCCAGCCGCTGGTCGCGCAGCCAGCCCTCGCGGAGCAAGCTGATCGGCGCATCGGGCGTGGGAGGCGCGGCAAACTCCGGCAGCGGCGGGTACACCTCACCGTCGGGATGGGTCCGCGCCGGCAAGGGGGCGTGGTCCGGCGCATCACCGCTCCAGGGCGTCTGCCGCAGTCTGGTGAGCCGGGGCGCGGCATCGCCCTCGGGTGGCAACAGCAGCGCCACGAGGGTCGAACCGGGCGGCGGGGCGGAGGCCGGCCCGACCCCCGGCCACTCCAGGCGCAGCACAACCCCATCGGTTGCGACCTGCGCACCAGCGCGGAAGCCCGGCGGCTCGGGCTGCGCCGTGACCGGTTGCGGCGCATGGGCGACGAGCAGGGTGGCCAGGATGATCAAAACGACGGCTGGGATGTGCGCTTTCATATGAGCCTGTGCGGATAATTCCTGCGGGAAGGTCCAGGAGGAAAAAGGTTGTTCCTGGGAGGGCGTAGCCCGCCCAGACCCTCCCAGGGGCCGGGGCCTGGGTGCGCGGGCCGGAGGCCCGCGTCCGCTGAGGGATGGGGAAACCCGGTTTCCCCACCCCCCTCGCCGAGGGCTTATTTTTACGTGAGGCTTTTAGCGGCGCACCCTGCGGCGCACCAGCAGGCTGCCCACGATCAGCATCAGGCCAAGCGCGGTCGCCAGGGCAGGCAGCACCCCGGCGCCGGTTGACGAGGTGGCGGGCAATATCACCGGTGGCGGGCTGGCCAGGGCCACCGAAGCCTGATTGTTGTTCAGGTTGGCATCGGGACTCTCGCTCGACACCATGGCCAGGTTCTGGTTGTTCGGCGGCGCTGGCGCCTGCGTCACGCGGGCCACGACACGAACGCTGATCGACTCCCCCGGCGCCAGTTCACCAATGCTCACCCGGACGGTGTTGCCGTTCACCGTCACCTCACCCCGGTCAGCCATTGCCGACACGATCGCCAGAAAGGCCGGCAGCGTGTCCTCGACCACCACCCCGGTTGCCACACTGCCGCCGATGTTCGAAACAACAATCGTGTACGTAACATCGGCGCCCACTACACCAACCCGCGGATCAACCAACTTGCTAATCGCCGGGTCAGCCAGAACCGCCGGCGTGGGCGTCAGCGTTGGCGTCGCGGTCGGGGTTGCGGTCGGGGTTGCGGTCGGGGTTGGTGTATCGCGTGGGCTTTCCTCCTCCTCCGGTGGGGGGGGCGTTGTCGGCGTCGCCGGCGGGGGCGTCGCCGTGATTAGCGGGGGCGTTGTCGGCGTCGCCAGCGGGGGCGTTGTCGGCGTCGCCAGCGGGGGCGTCGCCGTGATTGGCGGGGGCGTCAGCGTCGGCGGTTCGGGGGTGCGCGTGGGCGGCTCGCCGGTGGGGGTCTCCGTAATGAGCAACAATGGCGCCGCCACAGCAGGTAGAGTCTGGCGCGGCAACAGCCCCCATCCGACGAGCAGGATTCCGATGAGGAGCAGTAGCGCCCGCCCAGGTGCAGCCTTCATTGTTGACTCCTAGCGCTGGTGAAGGATCAGTGAAGCGAGGCGACCGCAGGGGTGTGGGGAAACCCGGTTTCCCCCCACCCCTGCCTGATAAGATGGCATCTATCCTAGCATATCTTACTGAAAATTGATAGCTATGCAGGGTTCTCAGTAAAACCTTGACGACTAAAATCCCCTTGCGGTCACAGGGGGCAGGGCCAGCGGGCCGGCGCCTGCCCCTTGACGGCGCGAATGCTCCAGCGTAGGATCCCTGTGAAACGGTCGGAAGGGCGCGGCCCTCCCAATGACACCGCCCCCTCCCTCACCCTCCCCCGCCGGGGGAGGGTGGGAACCGGGCGCCTCCCCCCGGCGGGGGGGGCTGGGAGGGGGGCAACCCGGTTGCCCCCTTCTCCGCCCGCGGGAGGGTCGGGGAGGGCGCAGCCCTCACGCAGGGGGATGGGGAAACCAGGTTTCCCCATCCCCCACCCGGTGGGAGGGGTTAGGAGGGCGCAGCCCTCCCAGGAAGTGTTTTCATCCCGTCGGTGTGCGGCGGAACCGCATGGACGGCTACAGAGGAATGCGCTTGAACGTCGTTCCGACCCGCCATGGTCCCTTACACTATCTAGAAGCGGGATCGGGCGCTCCGCTGGTATTGCTGCATGGCAATACCTACACGGCGGCAACCCAGGCCCGCCTCGCGGCCCGTTTCACCGACGAGCACCGGGTCATCAGCGTTGATCTGCTCGGCCATGGTCGCTCGGCGCGCCCCGAGGGGCTGTTCACCACACGCTATTTCGGTATGCAGGGCGAAGCCCTGGCCGATCTGCTTGGCGCGCTGTTCGACGCGCCCGTGCCAGTCTTCGGCATGAGCGCCGGGGGCATCACCGCCCTCAACGCCGTCTGCCAGCGCCCCGACCGCGTCGCGGCCCTGATCCTCGACGGCGTCTTTCATCAGGTGACCACCGCCACGGTGGACGCGCACCATCACAGTGCCGCCAGCATGTCACCAGCGTGGCACCGCTACATGCGCCTGCAACACGGCGAAGACTGGTGGCCCCGGCTCAATGCCGGCGTCGAGCAGGCCATCGAACTGATGGCCGCCGCGCGCACCGTTGTCGCGCCCTGCCTCGACGCGATCCACGTCCCGGTGCTGGTGTTTCAGGGGGGCAGGGACCCCTTCGTGCCCGACGCCCAGGCGCAGGTCATCGTGTCGGGCATCCGCGGCGCGCGGCTGGTCTACGAACCCGAGGCCGGGCACCTGCTTGCCTGGCGCAATCCGGCGGCCTTCCGCGAACGGGTGCGTCGCTTTCTCCATGACCACGGGTTAGCGCCATGAAGGTGGCCTACTTCGATTGTTTTCACGGCGCCGCGGGTGACATGCTGCTCGCCGCGCTGCTCGATGCCGGACTGAACCTCGCCGCCCTGCAAACGGCCCTGGACGGGCTTGGCCTCGACGGGTACACCCTCGCCGCCCGGCGCGTGCTCAGCCACGGGGTGACGGCGACCCGGCTCGACATCGCCGTGCGCGAGGACCAACCCTCGCGCGACTGGGCGCAGATCCGCGCCCTGATCGCCGCGGCGGCCCTGCCCGCGCCGGCCCAATCCTGGGCCCTGGGCGCGTTCGGGCGCCTCGCCCGTGTCGAGGCCGCCATCCATGGCGTGCCGGTTGAGCAGGCGCATTTCCACGAGATCGGCGCCGTTGATAGCATCGTTGACACTGTGGGCGTCTGTGTCGGGCTGGCCCTTCTGGGGGTCGAGCGCGTGTATGCCTCGGCGTTGCCCCTCGGGCGTGGCTGGGTGCTGACCCGCCACGGTTCTCTGCCCGTGCCGGCGCCGGCGACCCTGGCGCTCCTCGCCGAGGTCGGCGCGCCGGTGGCGCCCGCCCCGCCCGGCAGCGATGGCGAACTGGTTACGCCCACCGCCGCGGCGCTTCTGGCCGAGCTTGCCCATTTCACGCAACCGCCAATGATTGTGCGGAGCATCGGCTACGGCCTGGGCCAGAAGGAGTTTCCGCGGCTCAACGCCCTGCGCGTCTGGATCGGCGAAGCGTACCCGGGCGCCAGCGCTGGGCCTCCGGCGCGGCCCGCGGAGGCGGCCCCGGAGGCGGCCTGCGGCGCGTCTCCGGCCCCGGCTGAAACGCTCTATGAACTGCGCTGCAACCTCGACGACGCCACCGGCGAAGGTGTTGCCTACGCCATCGAGCGGCTGCTGGCCGCGGGGGCCCTCGACGCCTGGGCTGCGCCCCTGGTGATGAAAAAAAGCCGCCCGGCGCTGCAACTGGCCTGTCTCGCCCATCCGGAGCAGGTGCCCGCTCTCGCCAGTCTGATGCTCCGCGAGACGCCCAGCCTGGGGGTGCGCTGGTCGCCCGTGGAGCGCCAGGCGGCCCCTCGCGACTGGGTAACCGCGCCTACCCCCTGGGGGGCGGTGCGGGTCAAGCGCAAACTCCTCGACGGCGCGGTCGCGGGGCTGGCCCCTGAGTACGAGGATTGCGCCGCCATCGCCCGCGCCCACAACATCCCCCTGGCGCATGTCTATGCCGCCGCCATCCGGGGCGCCGAGGCGCCTGCGCCGGATAACGATCCCCAACCGCGAAACCGCCAATGAGACGAAATAGATGCTTAGGCATGGTTCAAAACCTGCGGTTTGCCCTTGACGGTCTGGCGGGGTGGTTGTGGAGGGGCCAGGCCCCTCCGCAACCACCCCTATGGTCGCGTTCGGTGTGCGCGGCGCAGCCACATGGATGGCGCTCGCCAGACTATCAATCGAGTTTGAAACGTGCCTTACGTCTGTCGCAGCACCTCCAGGGTCGCCTCCACCACATGCCGGGCCGTCAACCCGTAGTGTCTGAACAACTCGGAAGAGGGCGCCGAGGCCCCGAACCGATCCACACCCAGGGCCACGCCGCGAGGCCCGAGATAGCGTTCCCATCCGAGGGTGCGCCCTGCCTCAATCGCCACGCGCGCCGTCATGGCGGGCGGCAGCACGCTCTCGCGATAGGCGCGCTCCTGGGCCTCGAACAGTTCCCAGCAGGGCAGGCTCACGACCCGCGTCGGGATGCCGCGCCCGGCCAGCAGATCGGCAGCCTCGAGGGCCACGGCCACCTCGGAACCCGAGGCGAGCAGCAGGGCCTGCGCCCCCTCGGCGTCGCGAAGGATGTAACCGCCGCGCAGGGCGCCCTCCGCCGGCGCCAGTTGCCGGCGATCAAGGGTCGGCACGTTCTGGCGGGTGAGCACGAGGGCCGTCGGGCCGTCGCGTCGTTCAAGGGCGTGCCGCCAGGCCATGCGCACCTCATTGGCATCGGCGGGCCGAAAGACATGCAGGTTGGGAATGAGCCGCAGCGACATCAGGTGCTCAACGGGTTGATGGGTTGGCCCATCCTCACCCAACCCGATACTATCGTGGGTGAACACGAATACCACCTGCAGGTGCATGAGCGCCGCCAGGCGGATCGCCGGGCGCATGTAGTCGCTGAAGACCAGGAAGGTGCCGCCATAGGGGATGATGCCGCCGTGGAGCGCCATGCCGTTCAGCGCCGCCGCCATCGCGTGCTCGCGCACCCCGAAGTAGATGTTGCGCCCGGCGAAACTCTCGCCACTGAGCGGCGCCGCGCCTTTGAGCGTCGTGTGGTTCGAGCCGCCCAGATCGGCCGAGCCGCCGAGCAGCGCCGGCACGACCGGCGCCAGCGCGTTCAACACCTGCCCCGAGGTCACCCGCGTCCCTTTCGCCTGCGCGTCAGGGGCAAGGGGCGGGAACAACGCCTCCCAGTCGGCGGGGAGGGCGCGGGTCTGCATCTGCTCCCACAGGGCCGCCAGTTCCGGGTAACTCGTCCGGTAGCGCGCCATCAGCGCGGCCCACTCCCGCTGGCGCCGGTCGCCCACTTCCAGCGCCAGATGCATGTGCTCGTAGACCGCCTCGGGCACGTAGAAGGCCGGGTCGAGCGGCCAGCCCAGGTTGGCCCTGGTCAGCCGGGCCTCCTCGACCCCCAGCGGTTCGCCATGGACGATGTGCTTGCCGGCCTTGTTCGGGCTGCCATAGCCGATCACCGTGCGGGCGATGATCAGCGACGGGCGGTTGCGCTCCGCCCGCGCCTCGGCCAGCGCCTCGGCCACCTCGGCCATCTGGTGCCCGTCCACGCGCAGCACCTGCCAGCCATAGGCCGCGAAGCGCGCGGCCACATCTTCGGTGAAGGTCAGTTCGGTCGGGCCATCAAGCGAGACCAGGTTCGAGTCGTAGAGCGCGATCAACTTGCCCAGTCGCAGGTGGCCGGCCAGGCTCGCCGCCTCGTGGCTGATGCCCTCCATCAGATCGCCGTCGGAGCACAGGACATAGGTGTAATGGTCAACAATTGGAAAGCCGGGCCGGTTGAAACGCTCGCCGAGCCAGCGTTCGGCCATAGCCATCCCCACCGCTATGCCAAACCCCTGCCCCAGCGGGCCGGTGGTCGTCTCCACGCCGGGGGTCAGGCCGTATTCGGGGTGGCCGGGGGTTTTGCTCTCCCATTGCCGGAAGGCGCGCAGGTCGTCGAGGCTCAGTTCGTAGCCGCTGAGATGCAGCAGCGCGTAGAGCAGCATCGAACCATGCCCTGCCGAGAGCACGAACCGGTCCCGATCCGGCCAGGCGGGATCGGCGGGATTGTGCTTCAAAAAGCGCGTCCACAACACATAGGCGGCGTCGGCCATCCCCAGCGGCAGCCCCGGATGGCCGCTCTTCGCCACCTCGATCGCGTCAATCGCCAGGGCGCGGATCGCATTCGCGCAGAGCCGGTCAATCTCAGCCTGCCACAGGTCTTCCGCGCCCGTCTCGTCGGTCATACCTTGCTCCTTGGCGCCAATGTTGCTATGACCTGAGCATTATAGCACTGTGGCTACCTGTTATTTCACCTCCCCCGCGCGCGCCCTGCTTATGGCATAATGGACCTGTCTCTGTAAGTGTTCACATTTCTCCTGGGAGCGCGGGCATCATGGTCTTTGAAGAAATACTCCGCTCTCGCCCGCGCAGGCGGGCTTCGCATCCCGTAGCCGAGGGCTTTAGCCCGACGGCTAGACTGACATAGCGGATGAATTTCTCAAAGACCATCTTGCCCGCGGAGAGGAGACGAGAGCGGAACACCCGCGCTCCCAGGCGCGTGGACGACCTGAGATGCGAACAGGCGCCAGCGCAACGATGTCTTGCGTAGAAAGGATGATCTGTGGCCTCCAGGACGGATTTCACACCGGAAGAATGGCAGACCATCGGCCTCGCGCCGGTCGTTACCGCGATGTACATCTCGATGGCCGATCCAGGCGGCCCCATCGGACTGATGAAAGAGATGTTCGCCGCTGTCAGCGGCATCATCGAAGGCGCCAGAGACGCGGCCTCGCTCCAGATTGTCAAGGATCTGGCCGCTGATCTGCAGGCGCGCAATATCAAGCCCGATTTGCCGAAGTTCTCCAGCAAGGAAGAGGCCAGAACCTTCGCGATGAATACGCTCAACCAGGCAGTGGCCCTGGTCGAGGGGCGCTCGCCGGAGGAGGGCCAGGCCTTCAAGCAGTTCCTCTACGACACGGCCCGGAGGGCCGCCGAGGCTGGCAAGGAAGGCGGCTTTCTGGGCTTCGGCGGCACAGCGGTCAGCGACATCGAACGCCAGGCCCTGGCCGACCTGGCCTCGGCGCTGGGCCTGACGGTCTGACCCGCGCCGTCGTCTGGCCGGGGGGGCGCGCCGTCACCGACAGACGCGCCCGCCGGGCCGCGACGCTCCGATCTGAACCATGCCTTATGGCTTCTCCCCTGCTCCTATCCGACCCCGACCCTGCTATCGCGGCCCTCGCCCGCGACCTCGACCGCGCCCGCGCATCGAGTTACCCGCTGACGTTTGCCGCGCGCCGTCTGGCCGCCGCGCCGGCCCAACCCTTCGCCGCCTGCGACGCGCTGGCCGCGGAACTGGGCTATCAGGGCCTCGGCGAACACTGGGTCGAATTGCCTCGCCGCATTGCGGTCAAGCTCCTAACCCATCTGATCGGCGGCGAACTGGCCTACCCCGCGCAGGTCGCGCCCCCGGCGCGCGCCCAGGAGCTTGCCCGGCGCGTGCTCGATCTCGTGCCAGGCGACGCCCGCTATTTCACCAACGGGGCCATCAGCGGCGACTTCGCCCTCTACGACGTCAACGGGCGGGAGGTGCTCGGCTGGCGCTCCATCAGCGCGGCCCCGCTCGACAATGGCCTGGCCATCGTCGGCGGCGAGCGCATCGTGTTCCTCTGGGCCGAAGACGCGCCTTATGCTCTTTGAGAAATTAATCCGCTATCCCGCGCTAGCCGTCGGGCTAAAGCCCTCGGCTAGGCAAGGGGAAGCCCGCCTGCGCGGGCTATACCGGATTAGTTATTCAAAGACCATGAGGCAGGGGTTGCCAGTATGCTGCGCGACTTGTGGTACTCTACCGTCAGCATAGCCAGCGGCGAGGGCGTGGGGCAAGCGGGTGGCTCCATCTCCCTGCGTGAGGGCCGTGCCCTCCCAGATCTTCCCGCGGGGAAGGGGACAACCGGGTGGCCCCCCTCCCGGCCTCCCCCCGCTGGGGGGAGGCGCCCGGTTCCCTCCCCCGGCGGGGAGCGTGAGGAAGGGACGGTGTCATTGACCCTCCCGCGGGCAGGGGGATGGTGTAACCGGGTTGCCCTATGCCCCCTGCGAGAAGGCGGTGCTCTCCCAAATCTTCCCGCGGGGAAGGGGGGCAACCGGGTTGCCCCCTCCCGGCCTCCCCCCGCTGGGGGGAGGCACCCGGTTCCCTCCCCCAGCGAGGAGCGTGAGGGAGGGGGCGGTGTCATTGACCCTCCCGCGGGCAGGGGGATGGTCTAACCGGGTTGCCCTATGCCCCCTGCGAGAAGCCGGTGCTCTCCCGAATCTTCCCGCGGGGAAGGGGGGCAACCGGGTGGCCCCCCTCCCGGCCTCCCCCCGCCGGGGGGGAGGCGCCCGGTTCCCTCCCCCGGCGAGGAGCGTGAGGGAGGGGGCGGTGTCATTGACCCTCCCGTGGGCAGGGGCGTGGGGAAACCCGGTTTCCCCATACCCCTGCTGGAGAGCCAGGCCTTCCCGCGGGCGGGGGGATGGGGAAACCCGGTTTCCCCACCCCCTGCTCCAGGAGCCGCTGTTCACATTACAGGACTCACGTAGTGGAGGGGCGCGGGGAGGCATCGCCTCCCCGCATGCCCCCTTTCCCGCCCGCGGCGGCCAGGCAGCCGGGCTAAAGCCCCCCGGCCCACCCCCCGCGGGCGGGCAACCGCGGGCTGGAGGTGGGCCGCAGGCCCTCCACCTCTCCCTGCCGGAAGGCGACCGTGTAACTCCTGTCACAGCAGAGGAACTATAACAATGGTCCTGGCAATCGTAGGAATGGCCGGTTCGGGCAAGAGCCAGGTGACGCGGCGGCTGGCCGAGAAAGGCCTGCCGACGATCCGCTTCGGCGAATTCATTATTCGCGAGGTGCTGGCCCGGGGCCTGCCGATCACCCCCGAGCACGAACGCGCCGTGCGCGAGGAGCTGCGGGCGACCCACGGGATGGACGTGTGCGCTCAGCTCGCCCTGCCGCAGATCCGCGCCCTGCTGGCGAACCATCCAGCCGTGATCATTGATGGGCTGTACAGCTTCAGCGAGTACAAAACCCTGAAACACGCCTTCGGCGATGATCTGGTGGTCGTTGCGGTCTACACCCCGCGGGCGGAGCGGTACCGGCGACTGGCCGCGCGCGACGAGCGGCCCCTCACCCCGGCCGAGGCCGAGGCCCGCGACGAGCGCGAAATCGAGCACATCGAGAAAGGCGGGCCGATTGCCATGGCCGATCAGCTCATCGTCAACGACGGCGACCTCGCGGCTCTGAACGCGCGGGTGGACGCGCTGTTCGACCGCTTGATGCAGGAGCGTGGGCCATGATGGACCTGGCGACTCTGCTCGACGCGGCGCGCCAGGCGACGGCGCTGGCCCATGCGCCGCGCACCGGGCGGCGGGGCGGCGCGGCCCTGCTGGCCGAGGACGGGCGGATCTTCGCCGCGGGCAACCTGGAGATCGCCAACTACGCCTCCAGCGTCTGCGCGGCCAAGGCGGCGCTGGTCTGCGCCTGCGCCGCGGGCGCGCGCCGCTTCACGGCGCTGGCCGTCGCCGGCGCGGGCGCCGACATGCCCTACCCCTGCGGCGACTGCCTGCAGGCCCTCATCGAGTTCGCCCCCACCCTGCTGATCCTCAGCGCAGCCGACCCTGACCGCCCCGTGCCCATCGCCGATCTCCTGCCCGATGCGTTTGGGTTGGAGTGACGGGGGGACGGGGAAACATGAGCATGCCATTCCCACGAGGGAAAACAACCACACCCCGCCGGTTGGAATGACGGGGGGACGGGAAAAACCTGATTACAGTGTAGATGTAATTAATCTATCTTATACCATTTTAGATTGTGGATTGTAGACTGCCGCTCAATGCGATGGGAAGCGATCTAGCGCTCACGAGTTTGCGGCATCTCTGTGATGCTTTGGCATTAGTGATTTAAGATAATCGAGCAGTTCCTTTTCTGACATAAACGGTGCTTGCAGACGGATCACTTCTCCGGAAGCCTGACGAAAAAGCATATCGCCACGACCAATGAGATGTTCAGCGCCGCTCTCGTCAATAACCACTCGAGAATTGGTGCCTGTTGAGACGCGGAATGCAATCTGAGCGCCTAGATTAGCTCTAAGATTTGGAGTGATCACGTCAGCGCCCGGACGCTGAGTGGCAACTACTAGATGAATACCCACTGAACGAGCAGCGGCCGCCAGGATATAAAGATCTTGCTCAAATGTTTCTCGTTCCTTTCGATCCATCTGGCTGATCAACATATGGTATTCGTCAATCATGGCTACAATTGGCGGCAGAGCTTCGTCAGGATAGTCAAGATTAAACTGCTTGACCTTTAGACTTCGTCCACTCATGATACGTTGACGACGTCTCATCTCACTTCGCGCTAATTCCAGCAGCGCCTCTCTGGCCTCACCTGGGTCTACTATCACCTTGCCCCCACGCAGATACGGCAGTTGGTTGAAGAAAGTAAAATCGGTGTGTTTTGGATCGATGATCAGGAGTTCAAGATGTTTCGGAGCATATCGCTTTATGAGACAGAGAAGCAGATTCCGTAAAAACACAGATTTGCCAGAATTCGTAACTCCAGCAACCAGCAAGTGAGGAAATTCAGAAAGATCATCTTTCACCACGGTTCCATCAGGCGTGATTCCAACTATGATCGGTAATTCAGCCGGTGCTGGTAAAGGTAATTGCTCCAACAGTGGTTCCAGAGCGACGATCGTTGGTTGTGGACGTGGCAAATCAATCCCAACAAATTGCGTGCCAGGTACATTAGCTATCAGCGGCGTTTTTTCAAGCGCAAGATCCCGTGCCAGATCCGTGGCTACGCTTTGAACTTTTCGGAGAGTCTCATCGTGACCAAGTCGGACCTTGAAACGCACAATGCTTGGCCCCACATCGGCATCAGTTGGATTAATGCGCAGCACGCGCACCCCCCGGTGGCGTAAAGCCTTCTCGAGATTGCGAGCCATAAGATCTAACCAGTTTTGTTCATCAGTTGAGAGATCTGACGATACGGGTCCAAGGGTGACAGGGGAAGCGATGGCATCCGTTGTGGTTGACTGAACAGTTGTGACTTCGACGATATCCTGTGCGGGCATCCAGGCATTTGTTGGCGTAAGGCCTTCCGAATGCTCAACGAGTTCACGCAGGATCTGGCACAACTCTTTGCGTCCATACCGATGTGTGTATAAAGGCACACCGGGCGCATCAGGCACAGGCCGACTCGTCTGTGTCTCCTCTGGACCTTTCTCAATACCCGCCTGCCCATCATAGCAGAACGTCCAGGCATGCGCGCTGATCGTCCGTTCAAAATCGCCGTTTTGAAAGCGTTCGCGAAAAAGCTCCCACAAGGATTGCTGTTCGTATTCCACAACGAGGTTTCCGGCGATGGCTCGGTACAACTGATCGTACCAAAAGGTGGCATCAAGGTGATGTGCGCCGGGCGCAAAAGCTGCCACCAACCGACCGGCGCCGCGACGGGCCTGTTCTTCGGCATCAACGGTTTCAGTATTGAAGGCATGCTGACTCACGCACTTAGCTTCAACGATCTCTAAATGTAATTTAAGAGCGTTATTCATGCTTCGATCAATGACCACGCATAGCAGGTCGGGGAATTTACCGTGAAACCAGTGTTCAAAGTCGTCAAGTAGGATCCAGGTTCTAAGAGCGTTGGGATAACGTGTTTCGAGCCGGCGTTCAGTTTCAAACTTTGCCGCGACAATGCCGATCATTTCGTTGAGGAACGCGCCTGGTCCCGCCGCGCGTAGCACAATATCTCCCGAGATCTGCTTGGCCTGTTCGATCAACTGGCCGGCAATCTGGTCAAGCAATATGCGATCAGCAGCGGGAAGCATCTGTTTCAGGCGTGAAGCTAATCGTCGCTGTACGATAATCTGTGGTTTATGTGACGAAGAAACGGTAAGATTATGCTGACGTTTCTCGCCGAGCCCCAGTGAATAGCGGATAACCTGTACTGTGTCTGGTAACGTCGCTTGCAACAGGAAACGGTCAATTGCAGGATCGTAGCAAATAACCCAGTTGAAATGGTGATGAAGTTTCTTGAGATCGTTTTTCCAATCGTCCAGGCTCGTCTCACGATAGAAATTTACCGTTGCTCGCGGATCAACTCCGCGCTTCTGAAATGCTGCATACTGTGCGAGTAGGAAGTGTCGTACTAGTGCTGGTTGATCAGTCTGGGTAAGTCGCAGGCGTCGATAGAGTTCGCCGCGCTCGAACGGTTCCTGCTGCGCACGGTAAATGGGCAGGAACCCTTCAAGCGGAATATCATTCGGTTCAGACTGAGACAATTCGGGAATGATGCGTTGCCCTCGTTGGGCCAGGACATCAGCCAGAATGACTAGATCTTTGTTTGTGCTCTTGCGTAGCAGTTCCTCGAACGGACCCTGCTGCACGTTGAGACTAATTGATGGGAAGTAATCCCCGGATAGATGATCAGCGCTATCATGGTGATTCGCTGCCCACTCACTAAGCCGCTGAAAGATCGGTGCCCCGCGATCAGACGTATGTACCAGTAGTGAAGTGCGTATGGATTCTGCAGTGTCGGATTTTGTTATTTGTTCAATCAGAAGTTCAGGAAAAATGCTATTCCGGCATTCGAGTAGCACTAGTTCCAATCCATCACGAACAAAGGGATAGGTTTCGACATAGTCCTGAATAACACCCGCAATACCTTCAACGGCGCGTCGAGTGGCGATTTCTGTTTCATCGGCAAAAAGGTTGGCCGTAGACGACCCAAAAGACGCATTGAGTTTGTGAGCGGGGAAGAAGAGTTCATACCCTTCAACTTCCTCGATAGGAACAAACCACTCGACAGGGGCTCCTTCCTTCGGCGGAAGGGCCAGAATAGGTGGAAACTGGCTAGATCCATAGGTTATGGCTAGTTCGCGCTGTAGTCTTGGTTCATCCACGATGGTAACGGACTGCGCTGGAGTCAGTAACTGTCGCACAATACCGGCGAAATGACGAGCACGTTCGCGCCACCAGAGCAGTTTGAGCGGATGTAGAAGAGGGATGATCGCCCAATCCTCAAATCCGCTGGCACCGATCATCCACGCCTGAACCAATACCCGAAGCCCGAAAGAGACTTCCTGACCGGTTTGCAAGTGACTAATGGCCGCGTGAAGAAGATTGGCATAGGCTTCGAGCAAGGAACTGATGTCTGCGGCTATGAGCCCCTGATCTGTCGCTGTCTGCACGAACTGTCCCCAGGCCTCTTCCAGTCCATCTAGCGCCTCAAAGAGAGCCTTCGGCGCTTGCGGTCTGAGTCGTTGCAATGGCATAGCTGACAGCAACGTTCGTAGATCCTCTGGCTGATCGGACCAGTTTCCGAACGATTTCAACGGACGATGGAGATCCAGATTACTGATATCTTCGCTGTGTGGGCAGCGTTTAAAGATCGGAATGCGGAGGCGCTTATTGTTGAGATGTTTCAGCGTTTGTCGTTCAGCTTCGAGCATTCGGTAGGTTGCTGTAGCCGGGCTGTCAGAACGGTACTGCCAGATCAGGTCGGCTCTGGCAAGTTCTTGGCCATCGGCATCCAGGATTCCTACCCGAAATCGTACTTCACTCTGGCCTTCTTTTTCATGATCTTCCCCGGTTTCACGAGTTTCATACCCTGATAGAATTTCTGAAACGGAGTTCAGATCCCATTCAATATCTGAAAATATCTTCTCAATTCCACCGAATAAAGTATGAAAAATTTTAATTGCTTGATCTTCAAACGTCTGTTCATCCAGTTCAATCCGCATACGTGTTCCTGGTTGCAATTCATCCTGGCGAGGATGCAACAATTCAATGGCCAGTGCTGTCAGGCCAACCAGGAAATCGCTGTGTTTGCGCGTGCGAGTCTTCACCAGACGACGCAGTTTGCCGCGCAATTGCTTACTCAGACTATCGCCAATCTGTTCGACGACTTGATCGACTAGATCTGCCTCTGGTTCACGCTCATTACGCAGAGAGGTAAGCAACTCAATCAGATTACGGTCAGATATCGTGTCTTGAGGAAACGCTTCTTCGATCTCGTCAGCAATTTCCTTGAACTTCTGTGCCTGCGAACTGCGAGTCTTTGTCGTAATAATGTGTTGAACCTCGCGCCAGTCGATCTGGAGGACACGAAGCGTGTTTGTTCGGTCATTCCGGAACTGGCCTTCAATAAACTGTTGGAGCAAAACACGTTTCTCCTCGGCACTATAACCATTCAGCGCACTGTCATCCTCAAGTGGCGCCGTTTCCAGCCGTTTTAGATATGTCTCCTGTTTATTCTCATCAAATACCTCGCTACCGATTCGTGCGGCGTTGTGCAACTGCCGCAGCATTCGGTCACCCTGAAGGGTGTTGAGGTGTGGTGCAAAATCCAGACACTGAAATAATCCCAGGTATGGCAAAGCGCGAGCAATGGCGTCAGGCATTATGGCTGTTGGTTGCTCCGCAAGCCTCTTGTCAACATGATAGAGAAACTCTGTCAGGTCGCGAAGTTGTGGTTTGAAGAGTTTTTTCCCAAACCGACGTATGAATGTTTCGAGTTGTTTGCGATCTTCAGGTTTCAATTGATAGTTCACACATGTTGCTGCAATCAAATGTGCCAGACCATCATTTGTGAGTGAGCCTTCAGTCACGGAGTACAAATCTTTGAGACTCTGAGCATCTGTAGATCGGCGATTCTGAATTAGCACCAGAGCATAGCCGGCTTTAAGATGGTTGCGATACCACGTCGCGGATCGATGCCGCTCCATGACCCGTTCATCATGACTGGAAATGGATGCAATACTGCGCACTTCGAGCTGCATATCGCCAAGGCGCCAATTCAGACGGGCCAGATTATCCAGCAAGGCTTTGTAGATGGGTTGATCAAATCCGGAAAGCCGAAAAAACGCTCGTGACGCTTGATTCTCGCGCAGACAAGCCTCAAGGTAGCGTTTGAGCGCATCGGCAATAATCTGATCACTGCGCATCCTACAAAACTCCTTCATTGAACTCGTCGGACGATTGCCGTTGTGTCGGAGTACTCGATTAGCAGGCCCGCGCGACGCATACGTTCGCGGAGTGCATCGCGGTTACGAGAGAAATATTCTTCATTGATCCGCAAACGCTCCATTACCTGTGCAGTGCGGCTTTCGCCAGGACCAATGATGATTCCATAACGCGCATAGAGCCGTTCCAAAAACTCACCGAATGGTAAAGTGTCATCGGGTTTGAGGTTCGCCATTACCAGGGTTTTTAACAGAGTGTCGCCAAGCACAAAGCGAGGTTTTGGGCCTTTGATAGGCGCGATCAAGCCGATCGCTTGTCCGATTTTGCGATGGATTCCAAGGAAATTTTTGCGTAGCTCGCCCTCCAGGGCCTTGAACAAACCTTCGCTATATGCTTTGAGCAGGCGCTCGCGATCCCTCTCTATCTGATAGGATTGGCCGAGTTCTTTGAGGGTCTTGTTGTATTCTGCTTTCGCCCTGGTCTGGCCCAATTGAAAATAGTTCTTAGTTTCCTGCTCAAGGTGGTCCAGCAAGATTGGTCCTTCTAATTGATCAGTTGCCCATTCCCGAACCCGCTCTGTAACGAAGTCCTTCGCTCTACGAAGTTGCCGATCTTCCTGTTCACGGAGTGAAGCCGCTGATTGATTGCGTAATACGCCGCCGTCATGCGCGCCTAGCAGGTCAACGATCAGTGCTGGACGATCAATATGTGGATTGGCGTGGTGATATATGTAACAAATGATATGAAATCCGATCAGATGGGCCAGTAGTTCGAGGCACTCAAGCGAATCCAAATTATTCTGGAGGAATGTTACCAGGTCCTCAGCAACCTGCTGGTAGAGTGCGCAATCCCGTTGTGGTATCCAGCCGAGTGAGCCAGTGATAAAAGCGGAATTCGTATGACCATTGTCGCGTGGTTGCCAGGTCGTATCAATGGTACTGGCAATCTGGCCAAGAATTCGATTGTGCTCAGTCAGCAACTCCCGTAGTCGTTTGCCAATGAACATGCGATAGTCCGGCTGCTTCTCAGTGCCGGCTGAGAGGATCAGGTAGTAGATCTCCCCGCCGCGCGCAAAGAAGTTGCGTGTGGTGAACTCCATTCCGCGATCCAGGTTGTCCGGGTCCAGTTCATTTAAATCAAGGTCAGGTGTCAGAAGCGGCGTGGTGAGTTTCGCTGAACGGCTACGCTGTCCTTCCCAGAGTAGAAACTCTTCATGTACAGGAAAAAGAGTTTTGGCATACCATGAGCGATTGCCTTCGACTACCGAGAAAGAGCGCAGGAGCGAGCGTACCTGATCGATCGCGATCTGGTCAGAGTGACTGTCTATTCCACAGACGCGTGAACTGAGCCTCTTGTGGAGTTCTTGAACGGCATGGTCATCGTAGGGGTTACGATTCTTTTCGCGCTGATCGTAGAAAATGAAGCGCCGTAGGCCTAGTCGTTTGGGAAGACGGTACTCCACCTTAACGTTGGGGTGACCCTTAAGGCCTTGACCAAGCTGGTAGTCAAACCCTGATATCACACTCAAAAACTCAACCATGTATTCGATCCAGTGCTGTCCGGTGCGTAGACGATGACCCCAGATGTATGTGGCAAGGGGGGACTTGGTGTGATCGTAGTTGCCGTAGTGTGAGGTCATCTTTGCTAACCTCCTGCGCGGATAATCCCTTTCTCGTCAAGATAGATGGTCTTTAGAACGTACTGTTGCTGCTCAGCAACAAAGAATCTGATGCGCGTGTTTGTCGTTTCATGGGCGAATTCACTGAGTAAGCGATCTTTCAGGCTGCGTATGCTTAGTTCGCACTCGTCAGCGAGCACGTTGAATGTCCCGCCGTCAGCCAGTCGCAAGAGATATTCAAAGACCAGTAGATTAAGACGCCATCGCTGCGGTTTCAGCGCGTCTTTTGTCCAACGCAGGTGCAATTCTGGCGGTGGGCTAAAATGTATATAGAGATCGGCCCAGCGCCGATCAAATGCTTGTTCTTCGCGATCATCAATCGAAAGGCCGATCCCATTAGCAGGGATTTCTAGTCGCACCAACGGCCGGGGTTGTTCAGCGCTGTGCAGGTACTGACTAGTGACGTAGAGAATATCATCGAAAGTAAGGTAGAGCCGCGCAAAGGCGCGATTCAGTCCTAGTATCAGGCGATGGCGTATACTATCGGTAGGTTTGTGCTTGTTGGTGAGCAACTGCCGGTAGGTGTTGAGGTAGCGAAAAGTGATTAATTCATTAGCCTGCTGTTCATCGGGCGACTCGAAAAATAACTTGCGCCGACAGTGCGGCAACCACTCTAAAAAAGCCTGAGTTTCTTCACCCGTCTGTTTTTCCGCGCCGCCTTCGATGTATGCCCGACGTTCTTGTTCAAAGCGTTTGAAATCGAGATCGACGGCTGGAGTAAAGAGTTGAGCATGAACTATTGTCTGATCAGGATGATCGCCTCCATTGATAATGAAGTCATCGATCTCAAAGATGGAATGCTTCCCAATTTGTAACCGATCCAGATGTTGCACGACACTTGCCTTGCGACGAAAGGGACTGTTTTCAGATCCGCCCCAGATGTTCTCGTAATACACGAGATGATGACGATCGGCATCTTCGGCGTCGAGTCGCTGCAATTCAGGACAACTCTGATTCCCGGTCAGTGTAAATGCCAGGTGAATCAGCATGTCGCGCACTGTTACGTGGATGTCAAGATGCTCTAGCAGATCATAGAGGAACTGCACCCGTCTGACAACCCGTTCATCGCGAAGAGTACGCACATTGTAGTGTAACGGGCACCTCTCAATAATGGGGCAATCGGTACAGACTTGCCAGTGAATATTGCTGGTCATCCAGCGTAATGTCTCGGGGACGAATGCCGACGTCGTCACTTTGGTCAGGTCGATTACTACCAGCGACGTGGAGCCTGATTCTATGCCATATTGAAGTTGAGTTTTGATTGACTCGGTAAGTTTTGGTGTTTGGACGCGAGTCAGCAAATCTCGCAGGCGTCCTTCATTAGCGGCAATCAGATACCGATCACTTGATTCCGAATTAAGGGTTTGCTCTAGCCGGTTGAGTACCGATCTGCCTTCCTCTTCACTTAGCTCAGAGAGATCTTTGATAACATACAGGCGAATTCCGTGGCGTTCAAGTGGTTTTTCGACAAGTTCTTCCCAGTCATCAATATGCCTCGCGGTAAATATTTGGATGATCTGTCGACAGAGAAAGGTTTTGCCGTCACCGGCATTTCCGGTAAGAATGATCGAAGGTGGCCTGGACTCGGCAAAGCGAATGCGGAGGAATTTCTCGACCTTTGTCTGAAAGCGCAATGGACC
This sequence comes from Chloroflexaceae bacterium, assembly GCA_034434655.1. Lineage (GTDB taxonomy): Bacteria > Chloroflexota > Chloroflexia > Chloroflexales > Chloroflexaceae > JACAEO01. The sequence continues at coordinate 12,687 of DAOTYR010000147.1, read as the reverse complement.
GCCAGGTGGTGGCGGCGTATGCGCGACAAATTCGTCAAAGGCGGCCTCGTGGTCTGGTGAGGCAGTAGTGTACTTGTTGAGGTAGTCGACGAAGGGGTTGCGGATAATTGACATAAGCGTCGAGCCTGTTTACAAATGACAAATATCACATCCTTGCGCATCGTCTTCGGCATCAAGGGCTGCACCAAGCGCCTCTATCAACGGACGATCAGGCCGTCGAGCGCGCTCGCGTTCCAGGCGCGCCCGGTGTTCGGCCTTGATCTGGGCGATACGCTCGGGCCGCTCCAATTCGGCCAGGCTTTCGCGCTGGCGCCAGTAAAAGTGTTCCCCTCCCCGTTCGCTCTCGTATTGTTTCGCCTGTTCAAATAAGTCTGGATGTCGCTCCTTAAGTCCGATCCATTCCCCGCTACGTTGGTAAAAGCAAAAATAGCAGCCACTGCGCTGGCGCCATTCATAGTACCTCGGCAATCCCAATCCGCTCTCCGCCAGGATTCCCTCGATGTCGCTTAGCGCCATGCCACACTCTTTAAAAGGAAAGACCGGATGCACATTCGGCTTGGTTGAAATGTAGCCGCTGCGTTGTTCGTCGGCGCGGATGCCGATGTAGCTCCAGACCGTGTCATCGCCGACATAGGCTTCGAATGGCTCGATCTTCAGCTTGCGCGTACACCAGCGCACCTGCGCCGATGGCAACACGCCTCCGTAGATCTCTAGCCAGTGGTCGAACCCGCGCTGCGCGTTCAATCTGGTAATCGGCCGTTGCAGGTAGGCTTCTAGCTGCTCCAGGTACTCATAGGTTTCCGGAAGTTCTTTATGGGTGTCGCAAAAGACGTACTCTAGTGGGGGGATCTTGTCGCGCAGAAAAATCGCCAGGGCAGTGCTGTCTTTGCCGCCGCTCAGATTTACGATATGCCGCCCCGGTCGTTCAGCCCAGGCGCGTGTAATGGCATCGTGCTTTTGCATTGTTCGTTATACCGATCTGTGAGTTTCAGCAATCTCCCGGCGCTTGCTAGCTCTCCATGACGGTCAAGATTTCATGCAACAGGTCGGTCAGAGCGGCAACATGCTGATCAGTTGTGAGATCGGCATGGCGCTCCAGGGATGCGCGGAGATCCGCCCGCAAGCGCTCCACCGCCGGGTCCGTCAGACCGGCATACACGACCCGGCTGATTTCACCGCGTCCATTCCTTAAGCCGACCCGCACCAGCGGTGTGTCAGGCGAGGCAGTGTGCGTGACGAGCGCCAGTTCTTCGGCTGCCCGAAAGCGTTGCCCCAGATCAGCTATGGCAGCCTCGAACCCCGGGAGATCTGCATCGCTCCATGTTTCTGGAGAACGTTTTGCCACCAGTGTGGCTAGGCTCACGATCCAGGCTTGATCTCCAGGATCGGCGGTTTCCAGGCGCATGCCTATAGCGCGAATCTGCGGATCGGCTACGGCGGTGGCAAATGCCGCATAACGCCTTTTCAGTTCCTCGTAGCCAGACGCGCCGGTTGATGGTAAACCGAAGGCTGCGCTAATGCGCGTAGCAACGGTTTCAATCAAGCGTGCGTAGGCGCCTTGTAACTCTTGCAAGGCCTCACGCAAGGCGGCGACGAAAGGTTCGACCCATAGGGTGCCTTCGTCATCATCGGCGCGGAACGAGGGTAGGTCACATGCGCCTGGTAATCGCTCGAAGAGCAGTTCGTCAGGTGCGCGAGCTTCTCGGAGCGCCTGACGAACTGCCTGCGCCCGCAAGCTCAGGCGTCTGGTCTGCTTGCTGTACGCTGGCAGTTGGTTGATGAAGCGCAGCAGGGGCAGAGTTACGGCCAGTAAGGCAGGCTGTGACGGCTGGGTGAGAGCCTGGGGCGCTAGAGCGCGGGCGAGTCGTTCATACACCTGCCAGCGCGCCCCTTCGGCTCGGCACAGGCTTACGCTGAACTGTTCAGGTCGTGTCATCAGCCGCTCGAAGACTGCGATGTCTGGCATCGGGACATATGTGCCACGTTCATAAATGCTGATTTCGCCAGCACGGGCTACGTAGAATGCCACGAAGAGCAGCGGCGCCAATCCGGCTTTCACGCCGTAGGGCGGGCTTTCTATGTGCGCAAACAGGTGCGCGATGGGGTGAGGTTCGGATCGCCCAGTGTCGAGAAGCCGTTCCATCGCCTGCCAGACCGGACCCAGACGTAACGGATCTTCCGGCGGCGGCGGGCCGATGCGCCACGTCCCATTCACATCCCGGCGGTGTAATCCACCCATACGCAGAACACTCTCGTAGATTGCCCGTTCGGGTGGGTAGCCCGTCATTCCCAGGAGCGGCTCGGCGCCACGGCTCAGCATCGCTTCAACCAGGTTGCGCCGCGCCTTGGTCGCTGCTGAGGTGAGTTGGCGACGAACAATCAACTCGTTCCACACCAGCGGAGTGTGAGGGTAGGTAGCATCCGCGGCCCTGGAAAGGAGATCGTCAATCTGACGGGCGCTCTGAGGGTGGTAGGGCTGACCCGCATAGAACCAGCGCCCGCGTCCATAGGTCTCAATAATTGTATCGGCGAGGAATTGCTGAGCTTCAAGCAGTCGTCCGGCCACCTCGCGACGCGCTGGCCGGTCGTGTTCGAGTTCTGCGCGCTCATCGAGCAGGTTGCGCAGCGCCGCGACCTCAAGCAGCAGATCTCGCAGATCGTGGAGGTGCCGTGGCAGGACAGTTATCCGCCATGGTTCTTCGGCGCGCGCCGGGTCGCGTGCCCAATGCTCTGCTGCGCGCAGTTCTTCTTCGTCAGCCGGGACGACATGGAGGAGTTCGCCATCGTAGCCTTCCCTGGCAGCCAGATCTACGCTGAGGCGTGTAGCCTCCACATACCGCACCGCGAATACCCGCGTGGCTCCGGTACGGTAACTATGTCGCCGGGCGATGCGTGGAGTGGTGTCGGCATGCTGCTGCAACAGGGCGGTAAGATCCATCCGTTCGCTAATCATCCGTCGGGCTTCCTGGGTCAGGGTCTCCAGGTCGAGATCGCTGCCTTCCCAGATGATATAGCTGTCGCGATAGCGCCGGTACACTATGATGCGCCGTTCACTCAGTGCACGCAAGGCATCAGTGACGGCCTGGTCGTCAGGTGTATCAGCAAGCGCGAAGGCGACATGCGCCTGACTCGCGCGTAGCCCCGAGGCGCGTTCGATGGCGCCCAGAACGCCTACGACGGTCAGTGTATCGAGGTGGAGCGGATCACTGTTGGCGAGAGCTACGCGTGCCTCGGCTAGTTCAGCCCAGCGCTGTCCGCGGGCCTTCCCGAACAGAAATGGCCCAAGGTTAGCCTCAACATAGGCATAAAGATGGGTAAGCCGGTAGATCGGCAGGCTGTCAGTAGTCACAGCATCAGCAGTTACATCGCGCAGCGCCCATGGCTCGTCAGTATGGAGGAAGGCGAAGAGTGAACGCTCATTCTGAGCTAACTGGCGGAACAGCGAGGGCAGGGCGACCAGCACTGTGGGATGAATCGGATACGTGTCGGCTAGCAGGCTTCGCCATTCTGCTGAACTGATCTCGACCGGACGCAGGCCAAGATCTTCGGAAAGAGTGGCAAGTTGTGTGGTCCATTCCTCGCGCGCGCACTTGTATGGATCGCGCCCCACCGGCCGGAGGGCGGAGGCGACCATGCGTACTATCTGAGCCGCCGGTTCCTGAAACGGCAAGTCTTTGAAGCGCCCCTGCACTTTCGCCCACTCAGCGCGCCGGGTAGGCCCGGCGTGGATGGTATAGCGCTCGAATGCCTGGTGCAGAATGGTCACTACGAGCACGGGGGTATCGCCACTACGTGTTGCTGTCTCAGCCAGGCTCTGCAAGACGAACAGATCGCGTTCCTCATTCTGGCGGGCCGCATAATCAAGAAACTGGCCAAGTTCGTCAATCACCACCAGCAGGCCATCGAAGCGACCCTGGGCGCGGAGTAGACGCGCAGCCTCGGCTACATAGTCTGCCGTGCGTACCGGATCGAGGTTTGGGTCGTGCCTGGCGCGCTCAAGGGTTTGACACAGGGCAGCAATCTCCGACCGGCGCGTTTCTCTGTCCAGAACCTCATTGAGCGCCTGCAGCAGCGCATGGCGCAGCGGAGCGTGATTGCCTGGCACGCGCACCGCCAGGAGCGTGGGCGCATCGAGGGGTAAGTGTGCATCGGGGATCGTTATGCCTAGCGAAGTGAGCAACTTGCGCCGCCCTGCCGGGCGTCGTTGCAGAAAATGGGCCAGGAACAGCCCGAACGCCGATTTGCCAGCACCAAAGGGACCGATCACGGAAAAGGCGCGTTCGGTGGCGTCGGCAGCCAGACCGGACAGAATCTGTCCAGCAGTCTGGCGCACCAGCGGCGTCACCTGGTAGCCGTCGAGGTGGAAGCGCAGATCGCGGAAATCGCGGCCAATATGCACCGACCGGGTGAATCGTGGTGCTACCCTGATGGCGCTGTTATTCGGCATAGGCGTGTTCCTGGTTAAAAGCAGCCTTCAGAAGAGCGCGATCAACCTCGTGCTCTTCCTCATCCAGGTTACGCCAGGCGATCTGGCGGATGCCGGCGCTTTCATTGTAGACTGCGCGGCCCGCTGTCACCTGCTCCAGCCGCAACAGACGCGCAAGCAGCGCGTCTTCGTCGAGCCGGAAGATCCGGCCTGGTGAACGTTCTCCGTAGGCAAGTTCAGCGAATGACACGGTCTTCCGCTTGAGCATTCGGGCCTGGTGGAATGACGCCAGCGCCACCAGGTGATCGGAGAGATTTGGATGAGTGCCGCTGACCAGATAATAGGCTTGCTGGTTAGGCAGAGACTGAATGAGACCGGTGGTGTGCAAAGGGCAATAGAGCGCATCTTCGACCGCAGTCTTGAGATGGATTGCATCAGGTTGCACGTAGCAGCGCAGCATACAGTCAATATCGCGACTGAGCGTGGCATCCGAGGGCGCTTTGCCACCATACTGGGCAACGAACGTGAGGATCTGTTGAGCTAAGCTTGGGATGGTAAATTCACCACGACGTAACAAATTAAAGGTAAAGTACCAGGTAAAAGCTACCTCTGGTCGTCTCACGATCTGCCAATGCAGCAACCAGTGGCTGGTTGGCGTCACAAGAAACGGATCCCAACCGTTATGGTCATCCAGGAGAGCCTGACCAAGCCAGGTTGCCCGATGACCCTTGCTGTCTTCAGTCCGCTCGAATACGCCGCACACACGCCCCCAGAAGCGAATTGACTGAGCCATATTTTTGCCCACCCCGAGGCGCGCAAAGCAATCCTCGCGCGCAAACAGGTCGGGCTGGTCCTGAAGTAAGTCGTATGCTTTCTTGAGCCAGTTACTCCGCAGGACAAACGTCTCGTGTCCGCTGAAGGTGATTGTGCTGGAACTGAGCAGTGCCATACGTTTCCACCGGATATCTGGCATGCCTGGCTCTACTGTACACAAATCTTAATAGACAACTGTTACCGCATCCTTAAGTCGGCGCGCTTATGCGTCTAATCTGTCACGACTGAATCCAATCGGCGCTACTGAAATCAATCCTCACCTTAACCCCCCGCGGTTGCGCCGCCAACCGCCGCCGGCGCAACCCCGGGCGCGTTGCCATTCCCCACGGGCGCAACTACTCCGCCGTCGTCGGGTCAATCACCGTCCTCACCTCGGAGATGCGATTGGCCGGGAAGCCCCCCTTTTCCGCGTGTTCGCGGATCGCCGCTTCGTCGGGCGCGATGTACACGCAGTAGATCTTGTCGTCGGTGACGTAACTGTGGAGCCACTGGATGCGTGGCCCCATTCCGCGCAGCACGTCGCACGATTTCTGCGAGATGGCCTGCAGCTCCTGGGCCGAAAGCTTGCCCGCTCCGGGAAGCTCGCGCTCGATCACGTACCTGGGCATGGTTGACCTCCTTGTCATCAACTTCTCATCTGGCCGGCCTAACGTGAACATGGGGGAACCAGGTTCCCCCATCCCCCCGCCCGCGGGCGGGTGAGGGCGCAGTCCTGGAGCAGGGGGATGGGGGAACCTGGTTCCCCCACGCCCGCACCCCGCAGGGGGATGGGGAAACCCGGTTTCTCCATCCCCCCACCCGGTGGGAGGGTTTGGGTGGGCGTAGCCCTCCCAGGAAGTATGTTCATCCCGTCAGTGTGCGGCGCGGGCCGCATGGACGGCCGAGGTGAAGCATGCTTCATTGGTTCACCATTGCCCCGGCGCAGGCGTGTTCCAGGGCCAGGCGGCGCACCACGTCGACGATCAGACGGTGTTCTTCGAGCTTGATGCGCGCGTGGAGCGTTTCGGGGGTATCCCCCGGCAGCACGGGCACCTCGGCGCGCGCCAGGACGGGGCCGTCGTCCACGCGGGGAGTGACGCGGTGGATGGTGCAGCCGGTGATCGGCAGACCCCGTTCCAGGGCCTCGGCGACGACATGAGCGCCCCGCAGCGCGGGTATGACCAGCCCCGCGCTGGTCACGTAGGTGTCGCCGCCGTCATCGGGCAGCAGGGCGGGGTGCTGGTTGATCACCCGGTTGGGAAACCGATCCAGGAAGGCGGGCGAGAGAATGCGCATGAACCCTGCCAGCAGCACCAGGTCAGGAGCAAAGGCCGCCACCACGTCGGCGAGGCGCCGTTCCCAGGCGGCCCGCGCGGCGGCGCGATCGGCGCCCCGAGGCGTGGCGGGAAGCGGCACGTAGGCTGCGGCAACCTGGCGGGCCAGGGCGCGCTGCAGGCCGAAGGCGTCGGCGCGGTCGCTGACCACCAGGGTCACCTCGGCGCCGAGCGCCCCGGCAGCCTCGGCGTCCAGCAATGCCTGGAGATTGGAGCCGGAGCCGCTCAGCAGCACGGCAACCTGATACATCATGCACCTTGTCTCGTGGCAGGTTCGGGAACCGCAACCGCGTCCGGGCTATGCTCACGGGTTGAAAGCTCGCTTCTTCGAAGAGGGCCGGCCCTCGCCGCGCCCCTCCCGGGCCGGCAAAGCCTCCGTCTGCGGGGAGGCCAGTTCCTCCCATCCGGCCTGGCCGCAGCCGGGTCCCTCACCCAGGCTCCTTGCCGATGTCCCGGCGGAAGTACTTGCCCTCAAAGGCCACCCGCTCGGCGATCTCATAGGCCCGTGCCCGCGCCCGCGCCAGGGTCGGGCCAAGGCCGGTCACACCGATGACGCGCCCGCCGGCGGTGCAGAGGCCGTTGGGGCCGATGGCCGTGCCGGCGTGGAAGATCAGCACCTGCTCGTCGTCTATGGCTTCGACGCCGCGGATGGCGTCGCCGACGCGCGGCTTGCCGGGGTAGCCCTGGGCGCAGAGCACCACGCAGACGGCATAGCCCTTGCGTTTGCGGAGCTTTTCGGGATGCAACTGGCCCACGGCGCAGTCGTAGAACACTTCCAGCACATCGCCGTCGAGCAGAGGCAGGATCGCCTGCGCCTCCGGGTCGCCGAAGCGCGCATTAAACTCCAGGATCTTCGGCCCCTCGCGGGTCAGGATGACCCCGGCGTAGAGCAGGCCCCGAAAGGGCGTGCCGCGGGCGGCCAGTTCGTCCACCACCGGTTGCATACAGGTGGTGACGATCTGCTCGAGCACGGCGGGGGTTACTTCATCCACGGGGGCGATCACGCCCATGCCGCCGGTGTTGGGGCCGGTGTCGCCCTCGCCGAAACGCTTATGGTCGCGCGCCGTGGGCAGCACCAGCAGATGTTCGCCGTCACAGAGGGCATGGACCGAGACTTCGCGCCCCTCGAGGCGTTCTTCGAGCAGCAGGCGTCTGCCGGCGCGGGTGGCCGACAGGCGCGTGATTGCCGCCAGGGTGCCTTCCACGTCATCGGGCACCACCACGCCTTTGCCCAGGGCCAGCCCGTCGGCCTTGACCACCCAGGGCCGCCCGCTCTGTTGCACGAAGGCCACGGCTTCAACCGGCGAGTCGAAGATCATCGCTTCAGCCGTGGGCACGCCCCTGGCCGCCATGATCTCCTTGGCGAACGACTTGCTGCTCTCGATGCGCGCCGCCGCGGCGGTCGGTCCGAATGCCGGAATGCCTGCCGCTTTGAAGACATCAACGATCCCATCGGCCAACGGATTATCCGGCCCGACGACCAGCAGGTCGATCGCCTCGCGCTGCGCCAGGTCCACAATCGCGTCGAAATCGCTCAGCGGAAAGGGGACATTCTGGCCGTACTGCCCGGTGCCGGTGTTGCCGGGCACGCTGAGGAGCCGGGTAAAATGGCGCGACTGGGCGATCTTCCATGCGAGGGCGTGCTCGCGGCCGCCAGAGCCGATCAGCAGAACGTTCATATGCTGTCGCAAAGGGTTGAAGGTATGCCGCCAGGGAAAGTATAACATACCCGGCCGGCATGCTCGTGGGTGTGACGAAATATCTTGCACAGCGCTCCGTCGGGCTGAAGCAGCCGTCGGCCATGGATGTGAAGGCCGCCTGCGTGGCCTCGCGAGCCGGCGCAGGCCGGCTTCGCAGGACCGTAGCCCGCGGCTTGAGCCGTCGGGCGTGGAAGAACGTGCAAGACGTTACGTCACACCCCCCGCTCGCGCCAGCCTTGACCAGATCGCTCTACCCGGTTACTCTGTGGGGGTATCATCCGGCGCCGGGAACGGTCTGGTTCAATGCGCCGCCTCCCCGACGCAAGCAGGAATCGCTGTGAAGGGCTCATATATTCTGGTGCTGCAACTGGATCGCCTGGCGCCCGGCGTGCGGATCGGCAAACTGGGCGTGTTTGACTTTCACCCCGGGTTTTACCTTTACGTGGGCAGCGCTTTCGGCGCGGGCGGGCTGCCGGCGCGCCTGGCGCATCACCGCCGCGTCGAGAAGCCGCGCCCCCACTGGCACATCGATTACCTGCGCCCCCTGGCGCGCCTCCGTGAAGCCTGGACCGTCGGCGGCCCCGAGCGCTTCGAGGCTCGCTGGTGCAGCGCCCTGGCCGCCCTTCCGGCGCTGAGCGCGCCGGTGCCCGGCTTCGGCGCGAGCGATACCCGCTGTCGCACCCATCTCTTCCATTCGCCTCGTCCCCTCCGCTCTCGGATCCTGACCACAATGCTCCTCGAACCGGTCCTCCAGGAGCAGGTCTTCCATCTGCGGATCGAGATCCACGCCTTTGACGGGTGAAGTCCTGCGCCCCGCGTGGGCTCGGGCGGCCCACTACGCCCTCGGGGAGGGTGGGAAAACCTGGTTTTCCCCGGCCCCTGCGCGCCGGGCGGCTCCTGGGCGCCCGCGGAGACGCGACGCGGGCCGTGACGCCCTCGCTCGCGCTCCCGGTTGCGTGGGTGACCCCGGGTGTGAGCGGTCGCCATTGTGGCTATTGACAAGGAAGAGTCACCCGCGTATAGTGCAAAAGCGTTGCAATAAACCTGGCGGGGCCGATGGACAGCGCCAGGTGGCAGGGTTGGGCAGGGCGACGCCTTCCCAGACCCTCCCGCGGGCCAGGGTGCGGGGAAACCCGGTTTCTCCGGTCTCCTGGCAATCAACCATCCGCCGGTTGGGGCGAACCATCTGTGGCCCTGACTGGCCCCTGTCGGCAAGATGAGTGCGCAGCGGAGCGTACCCCCTCCTCTGCCCGTATGAAGCAACCTATGGGTGATAAAGTCGTTATCGTTGAGTCGCCGGCTAAAGCGAAGACCATCCAGAAGTATCTTGGTCGCGGCTTTCGCGTGACCTCGAGCATGGGGCATGTGCGCGATCTGCCCAGGAATGAACTTTCGATTGATGTTGAGCACGACTTTCAGCCGGTCTATGAGATTACGAGGGCGAAAGTGGTCAGCGAACTGCGGCAGGCGATCAAGAACGCCGACGCGGTCTATCTGGCGACCGACCCGGATCGCGAGGGTGAGGCCATCGCCTGGCACATCACCGAGGCGGTAAAGGTGCCCCCGCGCACCCCCGTGCACCGGGTGGTGTTTCAGGAGATTACCCGCAACGCAGTGGAGCAGGCCATCGCCCATCCCCGTAGCATTGATAAAAACCTGGTGGACGCGCAGCAGGCCCGCCGGGTGCTCGACCGGCTGGTGGGCTACCAGCTCAGCCCGCTGTTGTGGGACAAGGTCAAACGCGGTTTGTCAGCCGGCCGTGTGCAGTCGGTGGCCGTGCGCCTGATCGTCGAGCGTGAGCGGGCCATCGAGGCCTTCGTTCCGGTCGAGTACTGGAGCATCGAGGCCGATCTGCTCAAGGGCGAGGCGCCCGAAGCCGGCGCCCGCGACGTCTTCCGCGCCGCTCTGGTCGAGCGCGATGGCAAGCGGCTGGAGAAGTTCGCGATTCAGAACCAGGAGCAGGCCCGGGCGATTGTGGCCGACCTCGATGGCGCGCGCTACGAGGTGCGCAAGGTTACCCGCAAGGACAAGCGTCGTGGACCTGCCCCTCCGTTTACCACCAGCACGCTGCAGCAGGAGGCCGGGCGCAAGCTGGGCTTCAGCGCCAAGAAGACCATGACCCTGGCCCAGCGGCTCTACGAGGGCGTGGACGTGGGCGGCGACGAGGGGCCGGTCGGGCTGATCACCTACATGCGCACCGATAGCACCAATGTGGCCGCCGAAGCCCAGGCCGAGGCGCGCCAGGTGATCGCCGCGCGCTACGGGAACGCTTACCTGCCCGAGAAGCCTCCCGTCTACCGCTCTAAGGCCAGAGGCGCTCAGGAGGCCCACGAGGCCATCCGCCCGACCAGTTGCGCCCGCCTCCCCGAGACGCTGAGCAACCACCTGGAGCGCGACCTGGCGCGCCTCTATGAGTTGATCTGGAAGCGCTTCGTCGCCTCGCAGATGGCCCCGGCGGTGTTCGATAGCACCACCGTGGATATTGATGCCTGGACCGTCGCGAGCCAGTCTGCCGCCAGTGCGCCCTATGTCTTCCGCGCCACCGGCAGCGTGCTGAAGTTTCCCGGTTTCCTCGCCGTCTACAACGTCAGTCTTGATGAGGGTGAGGAAGACGAAGACAGCGAGCGGCGCTTGCCACCCCTCGCCGAGGGCGAGCGCCTGACCCTGGTGCAACTGCTGCCGGTGCAGCACTTTACCGAGCCGCCGCCCCGCTTTACCGAGGCCAGTCTGGTAAAGGAACTGGAGGCCCTGGGCATTGGCCGCCCCTCGACCTACGCTTCGATCATCTCGACGATCCAGGAGCGTGAGTACGTCGAACTGGTGGAGAAGAAACTTGTTCCCACCACCCTGGGTCGGGTGGTCACCGATTTGCTGGTCGAGCACTTCCCGAAGATCGTGGACTACGACTTCACGTCGTCCCTTGAACAGCAACTCGACGACATCGCCGAAGGGTCGAAGCAGTGGGTGCCGGTGCTGCGGGATTTCTACGCCCCGTTCCAGCAGACCCTCGATGAGGCCCGCCGTGAGATGCGTAATCTCAAGCGCGAGGAGATTGTCACCGACCTGCAGTGCCCGAAGTGCCGCCAGGGCTACCTGGCGATCAAGTTCGGGCGCAACGGCGAGTTTCTGGCCTGTACCCGTTACAGCAAAGAGGGCGGTCCAGAATCATGTGATTTCACCAGTGATTTCCATCGCGATAGTGAGGGAAAGATTGTCATTGATAAGGCCTCGGCGCCCGAGACCAGCGATGTGATGTGCAATCTCTGCGGGCGGCCCATGGTGATCAAGAAGAGCCGCTTCGGCCCCTTCCTGGGCTGTTCGGGCTACCCGGAGTGCACCAATACGCGGCGGATCGGCAAAGACGGGAAGCCGGTGCCGCTCCCTGAGCCGACCGGGGTGGCATGTCCGAAGTGTCATGAGGGCGAGTTGCTGCGGCGCCGCGGCAAGTTCGGGCGACCGTTCTTCGGATGCTCACGTTACCCGAAGTGCGACTACCTCACCAACAGCCTGGAGGATCTGGCGCCGGTAGTTGAGACCCCCGTCGCCGCGCCTGCCGCGGTCAAGGGCGCTAAAAAGACGTCCCGCAAGGAACCGCTCGAAGCTGAAACCCCTCCCTCGCCGGCGCCCAAAAAACGCGCCCCCCGCAAGAGCGCGTAACGCGCCGGTAGCCGTAAGGGTTCACATTTCTCCTGGGAGCGCGGGCATCTTGCCCGCGGAGAAGCGATGGGGGTGGGACGCCCTCGCTGGCAGGCGCGTGGGTTACCCCAGGCGTGAACAGTTACTGGCAGCCACCGTCCCCGCAGGTGAGGGTCAGAAAGGGTCTTGCCCGCCTGCGGTGCTATGCCCCATCACGGGAGCGCGGGCAACGTACCCGCGCTCCGTGGCAACCTGCGTCCCGCGCAGCATTGCGCTACTACAGCATTTCGCAGATACGTTGACCATCGTTCGCGTCTGCCGTACTGCTCCACCCTCCCGCAGACTCGCAGCCTGCGGGAGGGTCATCGTGCAACCTTGCCCACAAGGTTCAACCTTTCTGAGAACTGCTACCAGATTTTGATATGCGGGACAGCCGCGCAGGCGCCTATCGCCGGCGGAACAACGCCAGAATCACGGTCGCAACCAGCAGGTAGGGCGCCAGCGCCCCGCCGCCGAAGCCCTGCGCCGTCACTGCAGGCGCGGTGGTTGCGGCGGGTGGCGCCGGATACGGCCCAACCGCCTCGGTAGGCTGCGGCAACTCCGGCGGAATAGCGGGCGTCCCGTCCGTCGGCATCTCGGTCGCGGGGGGCGCGGTGGTCGGCGCGGCTGTGCCGGGCTCCGGCGTGGCGGGGGGCGCGGTGGTCGGCGCGGCTGTGCCGGGCTCCGGCGTGGCGGGGGGCGCGGTGGTCGGCGCGGCTGTGCCGGGCTCCGGCGTGGC
>DAOTYR010000146.1:0-2268 GCA_034434655.1 Chloroflexaceae bacterium | reverse complement strand
CATCGGGCGTGGTGCGCCCCGCGTATGGGGCCTGACGTGAACATGGGGGAACCAGGTTCCCCCATACCCCCGCCCGCGGGAGGGTTTGGGAGGGCTACGCCCTCAAGCAGGGGGATGGGGAAACCGGGTTTCCCCATACCTCCGCCCGCGGGAGGGTGTGGGAGAACGTAGCCTTCCCGATCAATGCGCTCGATAGCGGTACACCTGGCGCGTCACATAGAGGGGGCGGGCCTTTACCTCCTCGAAGATCCGCCCGACGTACTCGCCGATCACCCCGATGGTGATCAACTGGATGCCGGCCAGGAAGAAGATCGCCACGACCAGGGTGGCGAAGCCGGGCGGCGAGAGGCCGATGGTCAGCTTCTGGATGGTATAGGCGATGGCGATCAGGATGGAGAGCAATGAAACCGCCAGCCCGGCCAGAGAAATCAGGCGCAGGGGCACGAAACTGAAAGAGATCAGCCCATCGAGGGCCAGGTAGATCAGTTTCCTGAAGGTATACTTGGGCTTGCCGGCATGGCGCGCGTGGCGCTCGTAGGCCAGGCCGGTCTGGTTCAGGCCGACCCAGGTGCGAATGCCGCGCACAAAGCGGTTGCGTTCGGGCATGCCCTTGAGCAGATCCACCACGCGCCGGTCCATAATGCAGAAGTCGCCGGCGTCGAGGGGAATGTCAATGTGCGCGATGCGTTTGAGCAAGCGATAGAAGAGGGCATAGGCTGCGCGCTTGAACGGGCCTTCTTTGCGCCGCTCGCGGATGGCGTAGACCACGTCGTAGCCTTCGCGCCACCTGGCGATGAACTGGGGCAGCACTTCGGGCGGGTCCTGCAAATCAGCGTCCATGATAATCACCGCCGCGCCGCGGCTGTAGTCAAGCCCGGCGCTGATCGCCACCTGATGGCCGAAGTTGCGCGCCAGGTCCACGACGATGACCCGCGGGTCGCCGGCGGCCAGGGCGCGCAACAGGTCCAGGGTGCGGTCCTGGCTGCCATCGTTGACAACGATGATCTCGTAGGTCAGGTTCAGCGGGTCGAGGGCGGCGGTCAGGCGGGCGTGGAGCGCCGGCAGGTTGTCTTCTTCGTTGTAGGCCGGGATGACGACCGACAGTTCTACCTCTTCATCGGGGGCGGGGTCAGTCTCAAGGGGGGCCAGGGGCGTCGTGGCGCGGGCGGGGCGCAGGCCGCGCCCGCCCTCGGTCAGCGCAGCCAGGGCGCGACAGAAGCGCAGCGCCGCCTCGGGATCGTCGGTGGGGATGCTGGTGTCGGGAACGGCGCGGGCCTCGACCGGCTCGGGCGTTTCGAGGAAGGACACGCGCCGCTGAAGATCCACGTCTGTCTGTCCCATAACGCTCTCTTTCTGGCGAACGCCGATGCGTTGCTCGCGCCTTATGACGCGGTGGAGGCTGCGGGGAGGCGCAACCGCCCCGCATGCCCCGCTGCACCGCCCGCGGCGGCCAGGCGGCCTGGCGAACCGCCGGCAGCGCCCCCGCCGCAGGGTATGAGCGGTTCGTGGAGGACCTGCGACCGTAACCGTTCACACCTGGGGTGACCTTCGCGCCCGGGAGCGAGGGCGTCCCGCCCTGGTCGCGTCTCCGCGGGCAAGCTGCCCACGCTCCCAGGGGGCATGTGAACGCTTACCCGCGACCCTTCATCCTCTCCTCGCTGGAGGCGAGCGCATACCTTCTGTCATGATTGACGACGGTAGGATCGGATGCAATAGGCTGATCATCCCAGGCGGTGGTGGGGCGTTGGATTTTAGATTTTGGATTTTGGATTTTAGATTTTGGGTTAGACATGGTCTAGAAGCGGCGATGCGAGTTTGACCGTTGCTCCATACCTCCACAGCTCCACACCTCCACAGATCCCCCAACGGTGACCGGGAACGGTCGCGCAGCGAAACGTGTCTTGCGGGTGTTGCGCCTGGACGCGGTTTGCCTGGATGGAGCATAGCATAGCGGTATTACGAATCGCAGCGCGGAGGAGGGCGCCGGCGCGGGTCGCCGCGGAGCGGGGGGGGGTGGGACCAGGCTGCGCGACCAGTGGATAAAGCGAGTATACTTGGGAGGGCGTCGCCCTCCCAAACCCTCCCACCAGGCGGGGGGATGGGGGAACCCGGGTTCCCCATGTTCACGTTGGGAACAACCGCTGGTGTGCGGCGCAGCCGCATAGACAACTGGTGCAGCGATGAGTGTGAACCCCGACCGTTCCACGCCATGGTCCGCCGCGGAGCTGGCCGAATTGAACGCGCGCTTCCGCGATCGCCCGCCCGAGG
>DAOTYR010000145.1:0-5058 GCA_034434655.1 Chloroflexaceae bacterium | reverse complement strand
GACCGTTGCTCAACGCCCGTGGTGAAGTGGTGGGCGTCAACGCCATGATTTTCGGGGGCGACCTGTCGGTTGCCATCCCCACCCACGTCGCCACGGGCTGGGTCGGACAGCTTCCCCGGCGACCGGTGTTCCTGGGGCTGGCCGTGGTGCCCGTCGCGCCGGCGCGGGTAGCCGCGGCCAGCCTGGGGGCGGCGGGCCTGCTGGTAGCCCAGGTCGCGCCGGGAGGGCCGGCCGATCGCGCCGGGCTGCGTCGCGGCGACCTGCTCATAGCTCTCGATGGCGCCCCGTTGCGCGCTACCACAACGCTGCTCGAGGCCCTCGATCGCGCCCATCCCGGCGACCGGCTGCGCTTCGATCTGCTGCGCGCCGGCGCCTCGCTCTCGCTCGAGGTGACCCTCGGCGGGCGCGCGGAGCGAGCGTTATGACCACGGTCTTCATCGTCGCACCGACGCCGGCGCTTCGGGCCGGGCTGCAGGCGATGCTCGCCGGCGAGGGCCTGGAAGTGGTTGGCATGGCCCCCGCACCATCGCTCAGCAGCCTGGCCGATGTCGTGCTGGTTGCCGGCGAGGATCCCGGCGCGGTGGCGCGCGCCATTGCCGGGGAAGAGGGCGCGGCCCTCGTGGCTCTCAGCGACGATGCCCGTCTCCCGGCCCTGCTGCGGGCGCTGCCGCTCCCCGGCTGGGCCATCGTCGCCCCCGACGCCGGCCCGGAGGAGCTGCGCGCCGCCGTGCAAGCCGCCGCGCAGGGCATGGCCGCCCTCCCGCGCGCCATGGTCGAATACCTCGCCGGGCCGCGCGCGGCCGCCGAGCCAGCGGTCGAACCACTTACTGCCCGTGAGACTGAAGTGCTGACCCTGCTCAGCGAGGGGTTGCCCAACAAACAGATCGCCCTGCGCCTCCAGATCAGCGAGCACACCGTCAAGTTTCACATCGCCTCGATCTTCGCCAAGCTCGGCGCCGCCTCCCGCACCGAGGCCGTCAGTATCGGCGCGCGCCAGGGCCTGATTACCTTGTGACAGGCCCTGCGCGCTGGCGGGGCGCGGGCAGGCGCAGCCTATCCCCACACCTCCACACCTCCACACCTCCACACCTGCGACCCATGACCCCCGTCATCCCCCCGCCCTTCCCTCGCGCACAATGTCACAACCTACGATTGGCCGGTCGCCACTTGCCTGCGCCGGCAGCATTCGCTACGCTAAGGGGTGACACTACTGGCGCGTTCGGAGAGGTTGAGCGATGAATGTCCTGCTGGTCTATCCCCGCTTTCCCGATACGTTTTGGAGTTTCAAACACGCCCTGCGGTTCATCCGCAAAACGGCGGCGCTGCCGCCCCTCGGCCTGGTCACCATCGCCGCGATGCTTCCGTCCGAGTGGCACAAGCGCCTGGTTGATGTGAACATCCGCGAGTTGACCGACGCCGACCTGGCCTGGGCCGATTACGTCTTTATCAGCGCGATGATCGTGCAGCGGGAGTCCGCGCAGGAGATCATCGCCCGTTGCAAGCAGGCCGGGCGCCCGGTGGTGGCCGGCGGGCCGATGTTCACCGCTGAGCCGGAACTGTTCCCTGACGTTGACCATTTCGTGCTCAACGAGGCCGAGGTCACCCTGCCGCGCTTCCTGGCCGATCTGGCCCGTGGAGCGCCCGAGCGGATGTACCGTTCCCATGAGTTTCCCGACATCGAACGCACCCCCGCTCCCATGTGGGAACTGCTGGAACTCGACCGCTACGCCTCGATGAGCGTCCAGTACTCGCGCGGCTGCCCCTACAACTGCGATTTCTGCAACATCACCACCCTCTTCGGCCACCGCCCGCGTGTCAAGAGCGCCCCGCAGATGGTCAACGAACTCGAGGGGCTGTACCGCCTCGGCTGGCGCGGCCCGATCTTCTTCGTTGACGATAACCTGATCGGCAACAAGCGCCGGCTGAAGCAAGAGTTGCTCCCCGCGCTGATCGAGTGGCGTCGCGGCAAGGTGAACATGGCCTTCAACACCGAGGCGTCGATCAATCTCGCCGACGATCCCCAGTTGATGGAACTGATGGTGCAGGCCGGGTTCACCACCGTGTTTATCGGCATCGAAACGCCCGACGCGGAGAGCCTGGCCGAGGCCAATAAGCGCCAGAATACCCGCCGCGACCTGGCCGCCGACATCCGGCGCATCCAGCGGGCCGGGCTTCAGGTCCAGGGCGGGTTCATCATTGGCTTCGACAATGATACCCCCTCGATCTTCCAGCGACAGATCGATTTCATCCAGAGGACCGGCGTGGTGACGGCGATGGTGGGCCTGCTCAATGCGCTGCCGGGCACGCGCCTCTACGAGCGCCTGCGCCAGGAAGGCCGCCTCCTCACCCAGACCACCGGCGACAATTCCGACGGCACCACCAACATCGTGCCCATGATGGACCCGGAGGTGCTGCGGGAGGGCTATCGCGCGGTGGT
Organism: Chloroflexaceae bacterium; assembly: GCA_034434655.1. Lineage (GTDB taxonomy): Bacteria > Chloroflexota > Chloroflexia > Chloroflexales > Chloroflexaceae > JACAEO01. Next base: position 2,621 of record DAOTYR010000145.1, on the reverse strand, counting down.
GCGCTATATCTACGCCCCCCGGCCCTACTACGAACGGGTGAAAACCTTCCTGCGCGAGTATGGCCAGCCTGCCAGCAAGGTGCCCCTGGATCGCGAGCACCTCATGGCCTTCTTCCGCGCCGCCTGGCGACTGGGCCTCCTCGGCGCCGAGCGCGTGGAGTACTGGCGCCTCTTGCTCTGGACCGCTCTGCGCCGCCCGCGCCTGGTGCCTATGGCGGTCACCCTGGCGATCTATGGCTATCACTTCCGCACCGTCAGCCAGCTCAACGTCAGGTAGAAGCGCGGGTAAGGAGCCACAGGCCCGTCACTATGCTCGCCAGGGCCAGGCCGCCCCAGGCTATCAGCACGCCCCAGATGCTTGCGGGTGGCAGTGTGGAGAGGGGCAGGTAGGCCCACCAGAAATCCCAGACCGGGATGCGCCAGTCGCTCAGGTGCCAGCGCAAGATGCCCGGATGCAGTGACACCGGATCGAGCGGCAGGCGGTCGCCGACGAGGGGGAGCCGTTGCGTGCCCGCCCGCGCCTCGATCCACCTGACATACACCCCCAGATCCTCATCGCGGGGGATGCCCACACTGGTGGGCCGCCAGGTTGGCGACACCAGGCGCGCCTCCGTGGTCACGGGCGGCAGGGGTATGCGGTAGATGCGCCCCGGGCAGGGCCTGTCGGATACGCTGGCCTCGCCGATCACCAGCGTGAACGGCGGCGGCCCGGTGGCAACCAGACACGTGCTAGCCGCCACGGTCAGCGTCACCGGCGCCCCCGCTGGTCGCACGCGGATGCGGGCCTCGCCGGTGGTCCAGCGCGGGAACTGCGCCTCGCCCGCGCCTTCGCTGGGCGCGAAGCCGCGCACCAGCACCACCCGGCCGGGCGCCAGGTGGCGCTCGTAGAGACGCGCCAGCCCCTCGCTCAGGGTATCCAGGTGCGCAAACACCTGCGCCGGCGGTAACCGTGGCCCGAACCACTGGTTCATGTTCACCGCCAGCGCGCCGGCCTGAACCACCAGAGTCAGGATGGCCAGGATCGCGGTCGGAACAGAGAGCCAGCGCGCGCGGGAGCGCGGCCCGCTCCAGAGGGCCGCGAGGGGCAGGCAGAGCAGCGGCAGGATCGGGGTGAGGAAGCGCGGCCCCCAGGCCCCGCCGCCGTCCCAGGCATGCCAGGAAGCGTGGAAGACCACCTGGGCGCCTGCCAGCGCCGCGCACACGCACGCGAGCGAGCGGTCGCGCCGCCAGAGCGCGATGAGGCCGGGGAGCGCAAGGAGCATCAGCGGGTTGCTCCAGATCAGGCCGCGGTGCAGCCCCCACAACTGCCCGCTAAAACCTTCCCAGAAAGGGGTAATAAATCCAGATCGGCCCTCGTCGCCGTAGCCTGTCCGTACAGGGCTGCCAAACAAGAGCGTGTGGTAGAGCGCCAGAGCCGCCAGTGGCAGGGCCGCTCCCAGACCCCAGGCCAGCACGAGGGGCCAGCGGCGACGGGCGCGGTATGCCGACCAGAGGGCGAACAAGCCGATGATCGGCAAGCCCACTCCGGCCTGGATCTTCACCGCCGGCGCAAGGCCGGCCAGCAATCCCGACACCAGGTAGGCCCGCGCCGGTGCGGGCGACCCATCGGGTCGCCAGATCATCACCACCGCCCCCAACCAGAGCAAGGCCTGGAGCGGCTCGGCAAAGAACGTCTGCGTATACGGCCAGGCCATCGTACCCAGGCCAAAGATAAGCGCCGCCGCCAGCGCCGGCCCATGCGCGGCGATCCGTCGCCCGGCGTGGTACACCAGCGCGGCGGTCAGGGCCGTAACCAGCGGGTTGAACCAGAAGGTGATCGCGCCCCGCAGCCACGCCCGTCCTTCCGGCGGGACGCCCTGGCTGGCCAGTGTGCCCAGCCAGTAGAGCGGTAACGCCGCGATCGATTGTCCCGGGCCATACTTGCTGTAGACCGGCGCCTGGCCAGGGCCAGGATCGTAGAGCACGAAGGTTCCCCGCGTGCCGAGCGCCTCGGTGAGCGAGTACATCTGCACTTCGTCAATCGCGTAAACGTGGCCGCTCGCGGTCGCCAGATAGATGCCCCACAGCGCGAGGGCAACTCCCAGCGCGGCGCGGATGTTAAACATCGTTCCCTGGAGCGGGGCGTGGGGAAACCGGGTTTCTCCACACCCCTGCCCGCGTGAAGATGTGGGAGGGCGCAGCCTTCCCAGGAACAACTTTATGTTCATTGCGGCGTGGTGCGGCGGAGCCGCATGGGCGGCTAAACATAGGCCCCAGGGGTGTGGGGAAACCGGGTTTCCCCACGCCCCCGCCCCGTAGGGGCATGGGGAAACCCGGTTTCCCCATGCCCCTGCCGGGGGGAGGGTGGGGGAGGGCGCAGCCCTCCCAGGAACAACTTTATGTTCATTGCGGCGTTGTGCGGCGGATCCGCATGGACGGCTGAGGTGACCATCGTGCGCATGGTTCAGCCCCCCTCCCAGCCTCCCCCCGCTGGGGGGAGGAGCCGGGTTCCCGCCCCCGGTGGGGGAGGGTCAGGGAGGGGGCCGGCGCCGTGCCCGCGGCGCGGGCGGGACGCCCGCGCTCCCAGGTCATGGGCATCGCGGCGTGGTGCGCCATGCGCATGACCGTCTCACGTGAACATA
>DAOTYR010000144.1:0-1621 GCA_034434655.1 Chloroflexaceae bacterium | reverse complement strand
TGAGGTGAACATCGTTCGCAGGGTTCTGCCCCCCTCCCAGTCTCCCCCCGCTGGGGGGAGGCGCCGGGTTCCCTCCCCCAGCGGGGGAGGGTCAGGGAAGGGGCTGTCACCGTGCCCGCGGAGCCGTGGCGCGGGCGGGACGCCCGCGCTCCCAGGTCATGTTCATTGGGCGTGGTGCGCCATGCGCATGACCGTCTCACGTGAACATAGGCTCTCGAAGAGGGGCGTGGGGAAACCGGGGTTCCCCATGCCCCCACCCGCGGGAGGGTGTGGGAGGGCTGCGCCCTCACGCAGGGGCATGGGGAAACCGGGTTTCCCCACGTCCCCATCCGGTGGGAGAGTTTGGGAGGGCTGCGCCCTCACGCAGGGGTTTGGGGAAACCGGGTTTCCCCACGTCCCCACCGAGGGTTGGGGCGGCGCGGCCCCTACGCTGATGCGGGCCGGAGGCCCGCGCACCCAGGCCCCGGCCCCTGGGAGGGTTTGGGAGGGCGCAGCCCTCCCAGGAACAACCGTATGTTCATCGCGGCGTTGTGCGGCGCAGCCGCATGAATGGCTGAAGAGTTACTACGGCGCAATCATGTCCAGGGGAACAAAACCTATGCCCATCACCGAACCGACCGATCCCCAGGCCCCGCAACAGGGCTACTACATCTACGGCATCACCGACGGCGCGCCGGTGGACCTGGGCCCGGGCGTGGGGCCGGGCGCGCCGGTAGAGTTGCTGGTTAGCGGGGATCTCGTGGCCATTACCAGCCCCGTGCCCCTGAACGCATTGACCCCCGAAGCCGCGCGCGAGCGTCAGGATGACCTGGCCTGGCTCGAGGCGCAGGTTCGCGCCCATCAAGAGGTGCTGGCGCGCGCGTCGCGCCAGGCCACGGTAGTGCCCCTGCGCTTCGGAACCGTCTTCCGTGACGCGGCGGCCGCGCGCGCCATGATGCTCGAACACGCGCCGCGCTTCCGCGAAGCCCTGGCGCGTCTGGCCGGACGGCAGGAGTGGGGGCTGAAGATCGGTGTGGATATGGCGCGCCTGGCCGAAGCGGTCGCCGCGACAAGCCCGCGCATCCAGGAACTGGACGCGCGCCGGCGGGGGATGCGTTCGGGCGCGGCCTATATGCTGGCCAGGAAACGCGACCAGATCCTGCGCGAAGAAGTGGAACGGGCCATCGCCACATGCGCGCAGCACGCGCATGCGCGCCTCGCCGCCGAAGCTGTCGCGGCGGTGATTGACGGCGCTGCGCTCACAGGCGCGGCATCCGGGGCGGGGCCGCTGTTCAGGTGCGCCTATTTGGTGGAGACGACCAACCTCCCCATCTTTCTGGGGATCCTGGACAGCCTCGCCGCGACCCATCCCGCTTTCGCGTTTACCCTGAGCGGCCCGTGGCCGGCCTATAGCTTCGTGAACCTCTCTGCGGAGGAGCGGACCTATGCATGAGCGCCTGGTCGCCGAGCGCGAGGTCACCCTGCTTGACCTTCTCGACCGCATTCTCGACAAGGGGGTGATCATCAGCGGCGATATCACCATCTCTGTCGCCAACGTCGATCTGATCTACCTGGGCCTGCGCCTGCTCCTGACCTCGGTGGATAATCTCGAGCGGATACGCGGCGAAGCCGTCACGCTTGC
>DAOTYR010000143.1:0-14487 GCA_034434655.1 Chloroflexaceae bacterium | reverse complement strand
GATTTCTACCGGCCCCTGATTGGCGGCCAGGAGCGCCACGTCGAGAACCTGGCCCTCGAACTGGCGAAGCGGGGTCACCAGGTGGCGGTCGCCACCCTCTGGCACGCGGGCCTCGCACGCTTCGAAGAGGATCGGGGGGTGCGTGTCTACCGCATCCGCGGGACGGCGCAGCGCGCTGCGGGGCTGTTCAGCCAGACAGGACGCCGCTTTGCCCCCCCGGCGCCCGATCCCGAGACGGTGTGGGCCTTGCGGCGGATCATCCAGCGCGAACGGCCCCAGATCGTGCACGCCCATAGCTGGATCGTCCACTCCTTCCTGCCCCTCAAGGCCTGGAGCGGGGCAAAACTGGCGCTCACCCTGCACGACTATGGCCTGCGCTGCGCCACCAAAACCCTGATGCGCCACGAGCGCCCCTGTGACGGACCGGCGCCGGACCGCTGCCCGGGGTGCGCCACGGCCCACTACGGCCCGCTGAAAGCCGGCGCGACGCTGGCCGCCCAGCGGGCGACCCTGCCCTGGCTGGTCGCGGCGGTGGACCGCTTCATCGCCGTCAGCCAGGCCGTGGCGGAGGGCAACCGTCTGCCCGGCGGCGGGCGCGCCTGCGCGGTGATCCCCAACTTCATCGCCGACGACCTCAAGGCGCCAGAGGAAGACACGGCGGACCACGCGGCGCAGCTTCCGTCCGGCGACTTCCTCCTCTTCGTCGGGGCGCTCAACCGGCACAAAGGCGTGCGCGTGCTCCTCGACGCCTACACGCGCCTGGAGGCCCCGCCGCCGCTGGCACTCATCGGCACCTGGGCCGACCCGGAGTTGCGCCTCCCCGCCGGGGCGCGGGTGTTCCAGCACTGGCCCCACGCCGCGGTCATGCGCGCCTGGCAGCGCTGCGCCATCGGCATCGTGCCTTCCATCTGGCCCGAACCCTGCCCGACAGTGGCGATGGAAGCCATGCTGGTGGGCCGCCCCCTGGTCGCCTCGCGCATCGGCGGCCTGCCGGACCTGGTGGCGCACGAGGAGACGGGGTTGCTGGCGCCGCCGGGCGATGCCGGGGCCCTGGCCGCGGCCCTGGCGCGTCTCCTCGGCGACCCGGCGTTGCGGCGGCGCATGGGCGCGGCGGGGCAGCGCCGCGTGGCGGCCTTTCAGGCGCGCGCGGTCATCCCGCGGATCGAAGCCCTGTACGCCGAACTCCTGGAACCCGCCGCCCGAACGCTCTCCATTCGATAGGCGGAGACGCGAGGTAATCCGGTTTCCACCCTTTCAACCAGTCATTCGCGCAACAGGAGGAACTCCCCATGACGACCTCATCGCTCCCCTTCGAGACCGGCAGCTCCGAACGCGCGCTGGCGCCGGGGATACGGTTCTGGCTCTACCCGGCGCCTCTGGCCATCGCCGAACTGCTGGTGTCCGGCGGCCGGCCCCTGGCGGGCCTGCTGCTCCACGCCGCCCTGGCCCTGGCCCTCATCTACCACAGCGCCCTGGGCCGCGCCGACACCGGGCGGCGGCTGGCCCTGGCCCTGTTGCTCGTGCCCCTGCTGCGTATCGTGGCCCTGACCACCCCCTCGGCCTTTGCGCCCCTGCTCAGTATGACCCTGTCCGGGGCGGGCATCCTCGTCGCGGTGGCGCTGGCCATCCGCGCCCTGCGGCTGCGCCCGCGCGAGGTGGGCCTGACCCTCGGCGAGTGGTGGATGCAACTGATGGTGACGGGCTGCGGCATCGCCCTGGGCTACGCCGGGGCGGTCCTGCTGCGCCCCGAACTCCCCGCCGGTCTGGCCTCCTGGCAGGCCGTCGCCGCCCTGGCCCTGGCCCTGCTGGTCTTCGCCGGCTTCGCCGAAGAGCTGATCTTCCGCGGCCTGCTGCAAACGGTGAGCGGGCCGGTGCTGGGGCGCTGGGGGCCGCTCTATGTGGCGATCGTCTTTGCCGTGGTGCAACTGGGCTTCGGCGCGCCGCTCTACGCTCTGCTGGCCTTCATCGTGGGGCTAGTCTTCGCCGGAGTGGTGCGCCTGAGCGGCTCGATCATCGGCGTGGCCCTGGCCCACGGGGTAGCGAGCATCGTCATGCTGCTGGTGATGCCCTACGCGCGGGCCAACCCGGCCTCGCCGCTGGCGACGGCGCTGCCGCTGGCGATGCTCATCGGCGGGGTGTGCGCGGGGATCGCCGTGCTGCTGTTCGCCCTGGCGCGCCTCGCGCCGGCGGGCGCAAAGCCAGGGGCGCAAGACGTTTCGCCCGTAGAGGCGAAAAACGTTTCGCCCGTAGGAGTGAAAAACATTTCGCCCATAGGGGCGCAAAACGTTTCGCCCGTAGAGGCGCGCCAGGCGCCGCGCGCGCCGGCGGCCCCGGCGCAGCCAGGCGCGCCGCTCCTGTCGGCGAGCCAGATCACCCGCCTGCGCCGCGCGGCACAGTTGACCTACATCGATCTGGCGGAGCGGGCCGGACTGCCGGCGCGGCTGCTGGCGGAGATCGAGCTGGGCCTGGCCCCCCTCGACCCGGAGAGCGCCCTGCGACTGGCCGATGGGCTGGGCATTCTGCCGCAGGAGTTGCGGGCAGCCGTAGGGTAGCTAGAGTGGCCCGCGGCGGTACGAGTTCACATGTCTCCCCTAACGTGAAAATAGCCCCTCGGAGGAGGGGGATGGGGAAACCGGGTTTCCCCATCCCTCAGCGGACGCGGGCCGGAGGCCCGCGCACCCAGGCCCCGGCCCCTGGGAGGGTTGGGGAGGGCGCAGCCCTCCCAAGAAGAACCGTATGTTTATTGCGGCGTTGTGCGGCGGAGCCGCATGGACGGCTGGGAACGCGGGCAGCTTGCCCGCCTACAGCATTTCTCAGATGACGTTGACCGAAGTGACCATCGTTCGCCGCGTTCAGCCCCCTCCCAGCCTCCCCCCGCTGGGGGGAGGAGCCGGGTTTCCGCCCCCAGCGGGGAAGGGTCAGCGAGGGGGCCGTCACCGTGCCCGCGGAGCCGTGGCGCGGGCGGGACGCCCGCGCTCGCGGGCTATGTTCATCAGGCGTTGTGCGCCCCGCGCATGGGGCCTGACGTGAACATGGGGGAACCTGGTTCCCCCACGCCCCCGCCCGCGGGAAGGTGAGGGCGCAGCCCGTGCGCAGGGGCGTGGGGAAACCGGGTTTCTCCAGCCCCCCGCCCGCGGGCGGGTGTGGGCGGGCGCAGCCCGTGCGCAGGGGCGTGGGGAAAGCGGGTTTCCCCCGCCCCCCGCCCGCGGGAAGGTGAGGGCGCAGCCCGTGCGCAGGGGCATGGGGAAAGCGGGTTTCCCCCGCCCCGCTCCAGGGGACTGTTTTTAGCGGACTAACATCTCAATAACCATAAGCTCCAGGCTACGCCTGCGAAGGCCACCTGCGCGGCCTCGCGAGCCGGCGCGGCCGGCTTCGTACACCCTGACCAGACCGTTTGTGGCGACGGCGATCCCATACCGGGAGCGCGCAGCCCGACGACCGCGGCGGCGCCGGCCGGGTCAGCCGAGCGGTCAGCGTGGTCGTTGTAACGCTCTCGCTGACCGCGGTCGAGCGACGATGGTCGGTGATCGTCGGGTTGGAGCGCTTACCCTCGGCGACAATCGCGCTCAATCCCCCAGCGCTTTTAACAGTGCCTCGCGGACGTCATTGTAATACAGGATACTGATGCGCATGGCCATGTCGTCGCTAAGCTCGTTGAGCTGGCGCCGGGCTGAGATGGGGATGAGCAGGGTGGTGGCCCCGCGCTCGATTGCCAGCTCAGCGACGCTCACCGCGTTGTAGACCGGGTCGAGCCCGCCGCCCAGGTTGAGCCCGCCGACGACAACCAATCCGCTACGCAGGCTCTTGCCAAGCAGGATGCTGCAGAGGGCCAGGGTGACGGCCACGCCGAGCCGGGCGCCGCTACGCGCGGTGTCGAAGGCGCGTAGCTGGACGGAGAATTCGTGCGCGCGCGGGTCGCGGTCGCCGACCAGACTGGTCGCCCGGCTGTAGAGGTTCTGCTCGGCGTACTTCACGCTCTCGCGGAACGGGCCAGGCACCCCGATGTTGATGATGTTCACGCCCGAGCCCGGTCCCATCGTGACCTCAAGCCGGAAGAGGCCCACACCCTCGTCGTTGCCGCCGCCGCTGATCGCCCAGACCTGCCCTGGCGGCAGTGGGTCGGCGCCGATGGCGTTATCGCTCTGCAGCTCGGGGGTGACGACGAACTGCTCGACGCCGTCGTTGCCCAGCCGGTAGCTGAAGTGGGTGTTGCGGAACTCGGCGCTGCCGATGCGCTTCTGCTGCTCCTTGACCCGCCGGCGACACTCGAAGGCCAGCCGGATCGCCCACTCCAGGTCCTCCTCGGCAATCGCCAGCTCGCGGTTGGGGTAGAGCAGCTTCAGCAAGCCGTTGATGGTGCGGTTGACGCTGGTTGTGTCACGCCCGCTGAGCGCCGCGCCGTAGGTGACGCGGCCCTGCAACGCTTGAAGCCGGTTCTCGCCCCGCAACTGTGAGAAGCACTCGGCCATGAAGTCGCTGACCAGGCCGAAGTGGCTGGTGAAGAGCGACGCATCGAGCTTGGGCACGTCCCAGCCGGGAATGTAGGCGTGGATGCGGTCCATGAAGGCAGTGTCGTTGCGCATCTCGGGCGGTAACGGCCCGAACAGGTGGCCGACGCGCTGCTGGTGCTCGACATCGACCTCGAAGTTGCCCACGAAGACCAGGCTCCCGCTGGCGCGAATGCTCTCGCGACCGCGGCTGAACTCGCCCGACTCCATGTAGCCTTTCATAATGTTGACGCCGTCGCGCTGGTCGAAGGAGATGCCTGAGATCTCGTCGAAGCAGATGACGTCGTACTGGGTCACCAGGCCGCGCTGCCCGGTGCTGTTGTTGACGAACATGCGCGCCACGGTGGCCTTGCCGCCCGAGATCAGGTGGGCGTAGGGCGAGACCTGCTGGAAGAGGTGTGACTTGCCGGTGCCCCGCGGGCCAAGCTCGACCAGGTTGTAGTTCCGCTCGACAAAGGGCACGATGCGCAGCAGCAGCACGTCTTGCGCCCGCGGTGAGAGCCGCTCGGGCTCGAAGCCGATGCTGCGCAAGAGGAAGGCTTTCCATTCGGCAGTGGTAAAGGCGGTGCGTCCCTGCGCCATCTCGTCGAGGGCGCCGCGCCTGGAGAGCTGGATCGGGCGCAGCGCGCTGATGCCGAAGGGGCGGCCGTTCTTTTCGAGCGCGATTGCGGCGTCGTACTCGAGTTGCACCTCGGCGTAGAAGCCGCCGGTCAGCATGCGCTCGTGGGCGGCGACGGTCTCGGCGTCGATCCGAACGTCATTCAGGCGCAGGCTGGGGAGGGTTGCCAGGTAGGAGTCGGTCGCGGTGTCGAGCCGCGCCGTCACCAGGTCGATCAGCTTGACGGTGCCGCGCTCGCGCGCCCGCGACTTGAACAGTTCCTCCTCGCCGGGGCGCACGGTACGCTCGCGCATCTGGCGATCGACCACCGCCAACCCCTCGGCGATCTCGGCCTCGTCGGTGCTGGCGCAGTAGCGTCCGATCAGGAATTCGCCGACATAGGTCGGCACCGGGTACTGGCCTTTGAAGCGCAGCGCCAAATCTTTGCGGACGATGTAGCCGGCAAAGACGTCGGCGGCAAGCTGGTCGAGTGCGTCTAGTTCCATACTCTATCCGCCAATCACGGTCGCGGTTTGCGCCAGCACGTTGCCGTCGGTCGCCAACACCACCACCAGCGCGTCCTCGCCCTCGCGCTCGTCGTCCGGCACAATGAGCGAGACGCTACCATCAGGCCCGGGGGCCTTGGCCTCAGCGGTGAGCGAGGAGCCCGGGTCGGCCGCGCGCCCGCGCAGGTCGATCCGGTCGCCCGGCTGGGCGCCGGCCACCTTGATCACACAGCGCAAACCGCGCCAGGCCACTCGTTCGATCACCACGTCGCGCCGGATGGCTCCGCCGCGCGTGACGTTGATCACCGGCACAACACACTCCTGCGGGCTGAGGCCGCCGTGCTCATACTCCTTGCCCGCTTCGTAGCAGCAGATATTCGGCGCAACTGCAATGCGCGCGCTGGGATCCCAATACCAGGATACAACCTGCTGGTCGGTCTGGGCCAGTTCCTTGAGCCGGGCACAGCGCCCTTTGCGCACCACAGTCAGATGTTCGGGCAGTTCCGCTTTGGGTAGCCCATCAGGGAGCATGAGCCAGCCGTGATCGGTGATGACCTGCACCTGCTGCCAGCCGGCGTCGAGCAGCGCCGCGACCCGGCGTTCGAGCGCCCGCAGTTCGGCGCGCACGTGGTGTGCGAGCTTCCAGCCGTGCTGATGCCCATAGCTGTCGATCGCGCCCAGCTCAGCCCAGGCGCGGCCTGATGGATCGCCGGTCTCGTCGCCGCGCAGGATCTGGTAGCCCTGCCCCTCTAGCGCCCGCCGGAGGCCGTCGATCGTCAGCCTGGCGCCGGTTGCCGTGATCGCCGGCTCGAGCCCCCCCTGTCCCGCGCCGGAGAGCTGCCCGTTGAGCGGCGCCAGCGCCGGTTTGGCGGTGGCGGTGACCGTCGGTAACGCGGCCAGCCTGGTCGTTAGTGTGCTGCTCAGGCCGCGCCGGCTGAGCGCTGCCGCCAGCGCGCGCCCGAGGTCGAAGCGCAACGCGTCGCAGAAGAGTACGCAGACGCCTGCTGCCGGCTGGATCGGCTCCACGGCCGTGGAGGTCGCTTCTTGCGCACCGACGAGGGCTTGTTGAAAGGTTGTTGCGGCCTGGGTGAGCCACGGGCGATAGAGCGCCGTGATCACGGACTTGACCGCCGCAACGTCGCCGGGATCCTCCACCGTGGCGAGCGCGTCAAGCACGGCCGCGTCGGCCTCCCAGCCCCACTCGGCGTAGGCGGCAGCGATCGCTGCAACGCTTGCGCCGGCTGGAATGCGCCGGGTCGCCGCGGCCAGCCTGCTGAGCGGCTCCAGCGCCGCGGCCAGCGGCGCCCGACCCAGCGCAGCCCAGACCCAATCGCGCCGCGGGGCGTGCTCGGCCTCCAGCCGCGCCAGTGTCTCGCGCACCTCGTTGGGGTGACGCTCACGCTGCGCCTGGAGCTCGATGCGCAACTGGGTCTCGGCAGTCTCGTTGTCCTGGGGCCAGGCCTCGGCGAGATCGAACATGGTCAATTGGGCCGGGCGCGCCCGTCGGAGGAGCTCGGGCAATTGCGGGTAGGCCTGCGGCGACTCGCGGAAGCGCTGCCAGATCAGCTCCCAGGGTGGCTCCTGGCGCCCCAGACGCTCGGCGGCGGCCAGGGGCCCGTCCTTCGCCGGGTCAACGCCGTACTTGCGGGCGCATAGACCGACGAACGCATCCCACTCTGCGCTGCTCAGGCGCTCGCGATAGTGAGCCGGGTCGTTGAGCCAGAGCAGGATGCTGCGCGCTTCATCGGGATTGAGCAGGCTGTCGAAGAACTGGGCGCGCAGCGGCGCCTCCTTGCGCAGCCGCGCCACCGGCTCCTCGGCGATGCGCAGGAGCGCGCGCTGCAGCGCCTCGCGGGTGGCGCTGTCGCCGCCAAGCTCGATGCCCAGACCTGGGTTCGCCGACTGGAGAAAGGAGCTGACCGTCCAGTCTTTGCCGTTCCGGTGGGTCCAGATCGTACCGCGGTACTGCAGCTCGGCCAGGGGCTTGAGTGGACGCGGGCAGTCCTCAATCGCGCGCAGTTCCTGGCGGCTGTAGCCGGGCAGGTAGAGAATGGGCGTCGCATCATCTGGGAGGCGATCGTCGGGGATGCTGCGCGCGATCATGCAGCGCAGCCAGAAGGCCGGGCCACTGCGCTCGCCGGGATGGTAGTCGCCCAGGGTCAGTAGCGGCAGTCGCGCGCGCAGCAGCGGCAGGAGCGGCACCCACTGGCGCTCCTTATCCGGCCACAGCACGGCCGCCGGCGGCTCCTGGTCGTTCCGGTTGTAGCTCCCGGCCCGCCGCAGCGCCTCGACCAGCGCATCAAGAAAGGTTATCGTTGCTCGCTCACCTGCCACGTCGGTATCTTCGTGTTCTGCGCTCTGCGCTCTGCGTTACAGCGTTCCCCAGCGAATGCGCACATACTCTAGCAGCGCACGATTGTTGAGCTTATTGGTTGCGTTGCCTGTTCGCGCGTAGAAGACCTCGTCCAGCTCGCCGCTCTTCGCATCCTTTTCACGGGCGAAGACCGGCTTCGGCGCCGGGTAGATCGTGAGCTGGCAGATCTCCTTCCCCTCAATCGTATGAAAGGCGGGCTTGATGAATGGCGCCAGCTCGCGGCCACAGGCGCCAAGCAGCAATTCCATGAGCCAGAGCTCGTAGCTGTCTTTGTTGCGTTTTTCCGCTTTCCAGGCCTGGTAGTCGTCAGCGAGGCCGTGGATGCTGCCATCGTCGCGGACGCCGATCAGGAGCGTACCGCCGCTCTGGCTATTGAGGAAGCCGGCCACGGTCTTGACGATGATCTGCTCCATGACGGCGCTCTTCCTGCCCTCGCGCACATCCCAGCGCGCCGTCGCTTTGAACTCCAGTTCGGCGCTCTCGCCCTGGGCGATCAACTGGCGTACATCTGTTTCGTTGCGTACTCCATGATACCCGATCAGCGCGTCAAAGTCGCTGGCCCGCCAGGGCGCATCTTCGCGCAGCCGGGCCACCGGTAGCCCGGCGATCTGGCTCAACGTGCGCTGCATCGCCGCGCTGGTTGCCGCATCGTGACGCACCTCGACCCCCAGACCGTGGGTGCGATCGGCCAGAAAGGACGCAATGGTCCAGTCGCGGCCATCGGGATCGCACCAGAGCGCGCCGCGGTAGATCAGATCGACCAGCGCTGCCAGGTCGGCGATCCGTTTGCCCGGGTTGCGCAAGTCCTGGCTGCCGGCCCCCGGCAGATAGAGCACTGGCGTCACCCCCGGCGGCGGGCAGCCGGGCAGGCTGCGGGCGACCATACAGCGCAGCCAGGCCACTGGTCCGCTGGCCTGCTCCGGCTCATACGGCCCCAGCGTGAGCACCGGCAGCCGCGCGCGCAGCCGGGGAACCAGGCTCGCCCAGGCTCGCTCACGGTCGGGCCAGAGAATCGCTGCCGGTGGCTCCTCGGTGAGCCGGTTGTAGCCGCCAGCGCGCTCCAATGCTGCCACCAGGATGTCGAGAAAGGTTTCGGCCTGATTCATTGCGCCCTACTAAAGATATACCGTCGTAGCGGTGGAAAGGTGCGGTTGACATCAGGGACTATTCAGGAAACGTCAACGCAGTGTGCTGGCATCGCTACCCCCAGCGGCAGGCAGCCGGGCAGAGCGCGGGCGACCATACAGCGCAGCCGGGCCGTTGGTCCGCTGGCCTGCTCCGGCTATCTGATGGGCTTTACGCCCCCACGCCGACCGAGTCCAAATCCAACTCGATAGAGGTCAGGCATATTGATCCGCCCATCGCGCATGGTCTCGAACACGCCCAGTCGCGTGAGATCGTCGCGCACACCGGCCCAACCAAGTTCAGCATGCTGGGGAGGGAGACGATTGCCTGCGGCTGCTCCGGGCCCCTGTGGAAACGATTCCTTCCAGCGTTCTGCGATCGTCTCAAACGCGCACGGGACGGTCAACCCGCGCAGCGGCTCCATCAGGTTCGTTACCCAGGGATAGTCCTCAGCCATTTCACGCACGCGAATTTCTGAGGCGCTTTGCACCCCTCGCTTGATGCTTTCGTAATGCAGCGCATAGGTGTAACTGGGATATCTCTCGAAGGAGTCTTCAGCGGCAGCACGAATGGCTGCCAGAAATGAGCGCGGCGATGTGCGCCCTCGCCCGTCCGCCAGGTGGCTCACCGACCAGACATACGGCACGCCACGGCGGCGGTCGGTGCCCATCCATGGTCCAGCCAATGCCGCAAATAATGCCCGTTGTTTGGCGCTCTCGCGTTTTGCTTCATCGGCGAGTTGCCAGACGCCGTCGTCCTCGCGCGGCGCGGTGCCAATGGCATTGGAATAGATCGCTCGCAACGACTCTCCATGCACCCCCGGTGCGTTGCAGAGCATCTGCCAGAGGAGCCCGTGGAGATCGTGTGGCGCCCATGTCAACTCCGCTTTGGTCGCCAGGAGTTTCGAGGCGTCGGGGAAATCTGTGACCGTCCGATCAAACTGGTCTTCACGCAGAAAGACTTTGGCATGCAAGCGCGGGTAGGACTTGAGCCACAGAACGACCCTGAGCAGGTCACGGACAATGCTATCCATTGTCTGCCAATCAGCACTGGTGCGATCCAGCGCATCGAAAACGATCAGCCGGTAGCGTTGCCCTTCTGAGCATTGCTGATGAGCGCGCTGCACCAGTCTCGCTAATGGTTCAGGATTCGCTTGCACCCAGGCAACGGTGGCTGACCAACTGTCGCGTGGTACGGTCTCTATTGCCGGCTCTGCTAGCCAACGGGCGACGACCGCGCGCCAGACATCGTAGGCCGGTATCCTGTTGCCCATCAACTGTCCGAACACGTCGCTGTCAGGGAAGGCGTCAATGTCTGGTGTGACGGCAAAACCGATACGGACCGTTGTGCGCTCCAGTTCGCGCACTTCCTGTCCGAGAAGCGCGCGGAGGGCCGCAGAACGCAGTGCTGCGGTCCAGAACGATTTGCCCACTCCGCGAGCGCCAACCACCAGGTTGCTCTCCAGGCGCAGCGCCTTTGTGTGTGCCGGGGGCACATACACGAGGCGACGGTCAGGCTCTTCGCCGTAGTTTGAGGTTGTCACCGGCAGCGCGATCATGATTGCCTGCCGGATGTCCTGAGGGGTCCTCATTGATTCGTCGCTTCCCCGCCATCTACGACGGCGCCGATGCCGGAAATAAGCGGGCCAAAAATAGTATCGATCTCGGTGGCATCAACGCGTTCAATCCGTCCATGCAGCGAGCGCACCGTGGCCCAACCGCGGTGCCAGCGCACCGCCCATGGGGCATGCGGCGCGGCTTCATCAGCGTTGTCAAAGCTCCACAGATCATCCGCTAGAGCGCCGGGCGGTACCAGATCGTAGAGCTCTTCGGCAAAGACCACCCAGGCACGCTCGCGCAGGCCCTCAAGGTACGCGAGCCGATCATCCTCAGGTATCATCGCGCCGACAAGCTGCAGACGCTCACGGATGGCCCGCGCCACGGCGCCCGCGCGCCAGTGACGGAAGAGGATGCGGTAGCCGGCCCATGTTTGCTCGCTATCAACGGCAAACAGTAGCACCAGGTTCGCGCCCAGATCGGTAACGCATGCCGAGGCCACCTCATCGATCCCGGCACGCGAGTCGATCAGGATCACGTCTGGCTGCCAGTGTGTCTCCAGCGCATCGATCAGTCGTTGCAGGCGGCGTGACCAGCCCTCGCGCGCACCTTCGCGGCTCACCTTTGGCATCCAGACACGGCCAAGTTTCGCGACGTACTCGCCTGGATCACGGCCGTGGGCCGATACAACGTAGATTTCTCCGTCACGGGAAAGTGTGCTGGTGGCGACCATGTGCTCGAACACGGCATCGCCATTGTCTACCAGGTCTTCCACGAGCCAGTCGGCGATGCCATAATCCAGGCGGCGCTCGTCTGGCAGCAACGCCGATGAGAGACCAGGCGATTCGAGATCAAGATCGAGCACCAGCACACGCTTGCCTTGTTGGGCCAGCGCCCACGCGGAAGCGGCCAGCGCCGTCGAACGCCCCACCCCACCCTTGATGGAGAAGAACACGATCCTGGGCGCGCCAGTTGTGGGTGGCGCAATTGAGGCCCAGTTGCTTTCCGTCGCCAGCCGGTCAACCACGCGAATATCTTTCAGACCATCAAGGGTGAAGCCTGGCAGCCCGCCAGGCACAGATTCTGGCTGCTCCTCAAAGAGTACCGCCCGATCCGGCGCAAAGGCGTGAGGGCCGAGACGCTCGACCATCTGCTGCACAATCGCCTGCAATGTGAACATCGCCTCAGCGTCTTCTTTGATCGCTGCCCCTACAATCAGCCGCACGCGACCGTTCAGGTCGCGGTTGACAACCAGCGGGCCAAGGCGGTTGAGCGCCGCGCCCTGATCGCGAAAGATCGCCGCTAAGGTGGGCACGATCTGGTCAAAGGTGCTCATAGCAGGCCCTCCACGAGCGCCTTGATCACGAGTTTGTACACCGCTTCGGCTCCAGTGCGATGCCCGGTCGCCCGTGCTTGATCGAAATTGTTCTGGTGCGCGTAGCGCTGAGAGATGTGCCAGTCGAGGAACGGGTTGTTCGCTGGCAATGCATACCTGGCGCCCGCAACGTGGCCCGAGCGGTAGGTCTCGTAGCGATCCCAGGCCTGATCGGCGTGAACGCGATCACTCTGTTGTACTGGCCCGCCATCGGTTGCGATTGGCATCCCAAAGGCAATCATCAGGCGCTTCAGGCCACATTCTACCGCCATACCATACAGATGGTCCGCATTCGCCCAGCGCGATGCTCCATAGAGCTGCTCCGCATCATCCCAGTGGCGTTGATGTGAGTCGAGAAAATCGGTTCGCATTGCAGGCCCACGCAGCTATCGGCTATCGGCTATCGGCTATAGGCTATCGCTCTCGCCCGTCGCTTCTCCTCATTGCTCAGATGCAGGTCGTTCAACCGCTCGCTGCCGTCGGGATTGCTGCCGCGGTCCTTCTTCCAGTGGATGGTGAACTTGCTGCGCAGCACCCCGGCAGTGACGAAGGGGCGAATGTTGAGCCGCACGCCGTCGTTCAGGTCCGGCTCCCAGCCGATCGGCTGCTGGTGCAGCGGCTTCCAGCGCACATAGATGTCGTAGGGCGGTTCGCCCTCCAGGATGGCCTCCAGCTTCTTCTGCAGCTCCAGCGCGGCCACCAGCTTGCCCTCGGCCCCGGCCAGGCCCGCGTCGCGCTCGGCGCGCCGCTCGCGGATCCAGGCCCCCAGGTAGGTGTAGATCAGCTTCTCCAGCCGCGCCCGGTCCAGCCGGTGGTAATTGACCAGGGCCGCGAAGCCGTCGCGCAGGCCATCCCAGATATGCCAGATGAACGGGCGATTGTGGAACAGCTCGCAGTGCTGCTTGAAAAAGCCGTCGCGCAGCCAGGCCTCCAGCGACTTACCGGCGAAGCCCACCTGGGCCAGCAGCTCGTCCTGAACCGCCACCGACCAGCCGTCGCCGTAGGCCGTGGCCAGCAGGGCGCGCAGCCGCTCGTGGGCCGGGCGCTCGCCCGACACCGCCGGCAGGCAGACGATGCCGTCGGCGTCGGCCAGTTCGCCGAGGGCGCGCAGCAACCGCCGCTCCTCCGCCGTGACCTTTACGCCCATCTGCTCGGCCTGCCCCTGATCTTCCGCTGGCCAGCGGTAGCCGAGCAACTTTGCCAGCGCCACCTGCAACGGCGCCGTCGAATCCGCCGGCAACCCCTTGAAGAGCCACTGCGTCGGGTCGTTCGAGTACGGCTCGGGCAATGGCCCTGCCTCCTCGGCCACGCGCTGCCAGTAGGCCAGGTCGAAGGGGATTTTTAAGAACGTAGCATTGGTAACTCCTAATTTCTTGTCAATATTGCGAACTTTTTTCCGGAACTCAACATCATTACAGTAAGCGTAAATCGCCGGCAGATGTCTTTCGTCAAACGGTACAATGACCGCACTATTATTATCATATAGCTCCCCTGAGTACAAAGTGCATGGCAAATCTCCTGTTTGACTGACAACGACACCTTTTTTGCCATAAGCGGGATTGTCTACGCCCGGACGCAACATCCCCTTCCCATTTGTATTCCAATTTATGACGTGTTCTCGCCCGCCATAGGCAATGTTGTTTGGAACCGTGCTTTGCAGAAATCGCCAATGATCGCTAGGTGACTGTGTTTCCCAGAATCGTCGTATCCAGTAATCGGTGTCACCACTCACGATTCCTCGCGGGGAAACCCCATATCGGCTTAATAGCTTTTCCTTAGAAACCCCTGTGAGAGTCACCCGAAAATCTGGATTATGCAATTGGTCACTCTGAGTAACAGTCGCAAGTTCACCAACCAACAAAGACCTTCGCTTCTCTCTTACTCCATTTACTTGTGATAAGTCAGCACCATTCATTACTCCATCCGCCACAGATATCTGGTTACTCAAGACAAGCAAGACAGGCTTGACAATTTCGCCAGAAATTGTCTCAAATGCCCCTGGCCCCAGCCATACTACTAGGTGCCATGATTGCCCCCGCAGTAATTTTTGTCGCAGATTCTTGTACGAGCCCGTAAATAGCCAATTTTGGGGCGTCACTAATGCATAACCACCATCTGATATGGTAAAATTCTTGCACCGTTCAATAAAAGCAGTTGCTAAATCCATTTTCGAATCGGGATGCCTAGTTTCACAATACTGCTTTAGTGCATGCGCTTGCTTCTTAAATCCGAGATACGGCACATTCGTCGCCACGAGCGTATACTGGCGAGCCAGCAGGCGGGCGGCGCGCAGTACGCCGCGGGCGGTGTCGCCGAAGACGGCGGCGGCCGGGTCGTCGCCGCGCTCGCGGGCCAGGGCGCGCTCCAGCAGTGGCTCGACCTCGTGGTAGTCGGCGCTGAACATGCGCTCGTTCGGCGGCAGGTCGGCCGGGTTGATCAGGCTGC
>DAOTYR010000142.1:0-16169 GCA_034434655.1 Chloroflexaceae bacterium | reverse complement strand
GGGGGAGGTTGGGAGGGGGGCTGCGACCCCATATGCGCTAACGTGAATATAGGCTGCTGGAGCAGGGATGTGGGAAAACCCGGTTTCCCCACGCCCCTGCCCGCGGGAGGGCCTGGCCCTCACGCAGGGGGATGGGGAACCCGGGTTTCCCTATCCCCCGCCCTGCGGGCGGGGTTGGAAGAGCGCAGCCCTTCCGAGGGAAGTCTCCGGCCAGGTTCTAACCGAAAGGGCGGCCTATGACTGATGACGCGACCGGGCAGCCAGGAACGCCGGTCTTCCGGCGTCCGCTGTACATCCTGATCCTCGACGCCGATCCCCAGCGACGGGTGCAGTTGGCGGCGACCCTGGGGCGCTGCGAGGGGCAGGTGTTCCAGTGGACGTTGTGCGCCGCCGCCAGCGAGGCCCTGGCCGCGCTGGAGCAGGCGGCGCCGCCGGTTGACGTGCTGCTGATCGACCAGCACCTGGGGCCGGACACCGATGGCATCGCCCTGCTGCCCCAATTATTGCGCCTCAGCCCCGAGAGCAGCGCGGTTGTCTTTACCGAGGCGGGCGATGAGGAGGCCGGGCGCCGCGCGCGGGCTGCCGGGGCCTACAGTTACCTTCCCCGCCCCTTCAGCGCCGAGGCGCTCCTGCACCTGCTGGTCAATCTGAGCGCCTGGCGCCAGACACGCGATCAAGTGACCTGGTTCGAGGTGATCAACCGCTTCGCTGAGGACGCGCAGCACCTGTACGCCGCTGAGGCGCTCGAGGGCGTGATTGTGCAACGCGGGCTGGAACTGGGCTTTGACCGGGCGCGGCTATGGGTCAGTTCCGACGGCGGGCAGACGCTCGTAGCCGCCGCCTGTGCCGGGCGCGAAGCGCCGGAGCGCTTTCGCGGCCTGCGCCTGCGCGCGTCTGAGTCGCCCTACCTGATGCGGGTCGTGCAGAGCCGCGCGCCGGTGATCTTCCGCGGGCTCGAGCACGGCAAGACCTGGCTGATGCAGCAGCGCCTCTGTCAGGGCTACGCGCCGCCAGCGGACGAGTGGGTCGGATTGCCCCTCTGGGCCGGCGAGGTGTTTCGGGGCGCCTTGATGCTCGACCGGCGCCGGGCGACCCCGCTCCGGCAGGATCAACTCCTGCACCAGGCATTGATCCTCTTCGCGCGGCAGGTTGGCGCCGCGCTCGAACGCACCGCGCTGCAGACCGAAACCGAGATCCTCAGCCGGATCGGGCGTCTGGCGGGGGACGATCCGGCCGGGCGCAGCGACGACGCCTTGCTCGAAGCGGTGCGGCAGGCCCTCAGCGCCCGGCTCGACGTCGAGAACTTCATCGTGGCCATGCGCAGCGAGACCTCTGGCTGGATCGAATTGCTGCTTGATGTCACTGAAGGGGTGCGTCGTGAGCGTCGCTCGTTGCCTCCGGGCAAGGGCCTGATCCAGCAGATCCTGATGCAGGGTCGGCCCGTGCTCTTGCGAACGCCGCAGGCCATCCGCGCCTTTCGCCAGCGGCACGGCGTGGTGCGTCTGGAGCGGCGCATGGCCGCCCGGAGCTGGCTGGGGGCGCCCCTGCTCGTCGCCGGGCGCGCGGTCGGGGCGCTGGTGGTCTTCAGCACGCGGCACGCCGAATGGTTCGGTGAAAACGACCAGCGTTTTTTGGAGGCGGTGGCGGCGCAGATTGCCGGGCCGCTGCACAACCGGCGCCTGCGCGAAGCCGCGGAGTTGACCAACCGCCGCTTGATCTTGATGCAACGGGCCGCGGCGGCCCTGATGGCCATGGGCGACGATCCTCAGGATGACGATCGTCTCTGGCATGCCGCGCTGACGGTGATTACCGCCGGCTACGGTCTGTGCTACAACCTGGCGGCGTACTTCTCGCTCCACCGGGGGCGCACCCTGCTGCGCGGGCGCCTTGCCATCGGGCAGGTGACCCTGACCCAGGCCCGGCGCGCCTGGGCCGCCGACGAAGAGCGCGGCCAGACCTTTGAGCATTACCTGGAGCAATTGCGCCAGGGCGCCATCCAGCCTACGGTGCTCGACGGCCTGGTGCGCGGGTTGGAGATCCCCATCCAGGATGGGACGGGCGCCCTCGGCGAGGCGGTGCGCAACCTGGCCTCTGTGCGGGTGCCTGAGCGCGAACTGGCGCAGCGGTTTCCTCCACAACTGGCTGCCTGCCTGCCCCCGGCCGACTACGAGGTGGTGCCGGTGATGGTTGCGCGCCGGCGCATTGGTGTCGTGATCGTTGCCAATCCCCATCTGCGCCGCCCCCTCGATGAAATGCCGCGCGATCTGCTGACCACCTGGCTGGCCCAGGTGGCGCTGATCTTCGAGGCGCGGCGCCAGCGCCGCGCCGGCGAGCAACTGGCCGAGATCAGCCGCGCCGTCCTGGCGCGCGCCGCCGATCGCCCGTTGCGTGAGACGTTGGACGAACTGGGCCGTTCGGCGCGGGTGTTGATGAGCGCCAGTTGCACGGTGATCCTGCCCCTGGAACCGGGTTCGTCCCTCCGCCGGCCACACGTCGCCGCCAGGCACGCCGCCGGCGATGGCCTCCGCGATCCGGCCCTGCTGCGATCCGCCTGGTCCCCCGGTCCTGAGCCATTCATCACCCAGATCCTCGAGGCGTCCGGCCCGCTCGCCGTCGAAAACGCCCACGAACGGCCCTGGACCACCCCTGATGATCCCGCTCCGGGGTTCGTGGCGCGTGAACAGCTCCGCTCGTTCATTGCCGCGCCGATCGTCGATCATCTGAGCGGCGATCCCCGGGGCGTGCTGGTCATCGGGTATCGCAGCCAGCGGAGCATTGATGAACGTGACCGCAGACTGTCTGGCTCGTTTGCCGAACTGGCCGGGCAGGCTATGCGGAACTACGATGAGCGCGCCTCGTTGGAGCGTGAGCAGGAGGTCTTCGCGACCCTGCTCCAGGACACGCTGCGCCTCAAGCTGGACGCGCCCGACGCCGAGCGTGTCCTCTTCACCCGTATTCTCCAGGCGGGCGCCAGGTTGCTCAACCGGCCCGATGCGCGTCTCGGTCTGATTCTGCGGGGGTGGCAACGCCCCGATCGGTTCGGCCAGGCCCGCGCCATGCGCCAGGAGTATTTTTTGCTTGATGATGAGTTGAGAGAGGTTCAGGATCTTGACATCTACCGCGGTATCACCGGGCGGGCCTTCGAGACAGGCGAGCCGCAACTGGTCCACGATGTCAACGAACCGCCGTGGAAGGCGATCTTCTTCGATCGCTTCTCGCGTGGGACGCGGGCCGAGCTTGACGTGCTCATCCGCCTGGAGGATCAGGTGCTCGGGCTGATCAACGTCGAGTCGCCTCAGGTCGGCGCCTTCACCTCGGCCCACTGCGAGGCCCTCAAGCGGCTGGCCAACGTCGTGGCCCTGGCGATTGACGTCAGCCAGACCCAGCGGCAACTACGCGAGTTGTACAAAGCTGTCGAACCGATGATCGTCGCCGGCACGCTGCGAACCACCCTCCAGGCGGTGCTGGAGCAGATCCTGATCCTGGCGCCCAACCTGTCAGCGGTGACCATCTGGTACTGGGACGAGCAGCGGCGGGCGCTGGTGCCCGGCGTGACCCACGGGGTGCGTCACGAGGCGCATCTGGTGGAGGACCCGCGCTTCTCCGAGGAGACGGTGCTGGGCCGGGTGGTGCGCCGGCTCGACCCGGTGTGGGCCGAAGACGCGCGCGCCGAGCCAGTGCTCGATGGCCGGTTCGTGCGTGAAGAGGAAGTGGCTGCCTGTGTCGCCTTTCCCTTGCAAATTGGCGAAACTCCCAGCGATGACGAGCCGGTAGGCGTGCCGATCTGGCTGCCGCCGTTTCCCGATGGACGGCAACGCCGGGTGATCGGTGTACTCTTTCTGGTCTACCGGCAATCCCATCGTTTCACCCGCCGCGAGCGGGTCATTCTGCCGATCGTGGCCGGCGTCGTCGCGGCGTGTATTCGCGATACCTTCCATGTTGAGCGGCTTGCCGCGCGCCAGAGGCAGCTCCAGGCCGCCACCGATCTGGCCAGGGCTGTGCTCGAAGCCACCCTCGACCTCGATGAAACCCTGCGGCGCGTGCTCGCCATTCTGCGCGATCTGCTCAAGAACCAGCATCGCAGGCTCGGCTTGAGCGTGCTGCTGGCCGACCAGGCCGAGCGGCACCTCAGTTTTACCCCTGCCTCGCGCGAGTTTTACCACTGGGAGTTTGTGGTCGAACAACAGATCTTTCCCATCTATCCGCCGCCCAATGGCGCCGATCCGCACTCGGGCACGATTGCCGCGCGGGTGGCCCGCAAGGCCAGGGAGCAGCGCCGGGCCGTCCTGGAGACGGTCAATGATGTGCGGACGGACCCGGACTACGTGCAGGCCAACCCGCGCACCCTGGCCCAGTTGACCATGGCCTTGCTCAACCCCGAAGGCGATCAGTCCGAACCCAGGTTGCTGGGTGTGCTGGTGATCGAAGCCGACCGCACGAACGCCTTCTCGTTTGCCGATGAGCAGTTGATCGAGCGCCTGGCGCCGACGATCAGTCTGGCAATCGCCCGGGCGCGCGAGAACCGTGAGCGCCGTTTCAGCGAGTCGGTGGTGGCGATGACCGCCTGGGCGAGCCAGATCGCCCATGACATTGACCATGTCATCAGCGGAGCCTACAACGCGATCTACTGGCTGACCAAGACAGCCGCACCCGAGCAGATGATGCACATTACCCGCATCAGCCAGAGCCTCGGCGAGATCCGGCGCCTGGCGCGGGCCTCCGATCAACCTTCCTGCGAGCCGCCCTACGACATCGGCGTCTGGCTGCGGGAGCGTGTGCCACAGATCATCAAGCGGCGCGCCGGCGCCCCGGTGATGGTGACCTACCTGCTGTCAGCCGAGGTGTTGCTAGTGCAGGCGAACGAGATCCTCCTGGAACGGGTGTTAGAACATCTCATTCGCAACGCGCGACAGGCCAGACCACGGGATTGCAGCATTGCCATCACCACGGAGCGTGAAGGGGCCTTCGTCCGCATTACGGTCGCCAATGACGGTCCGCCGATCCCTCCCGAGGTGCAACAGCGCCTCTTCGTCGAGCCAATCCGACGCGAGCAGCGTATCACCGAGGGCGGGCGCGGCCTGCTCCTGGCGCGTTCGATGATGAAGACCCTGCGGGGCGAGATCGCGCTGATCAATCCGATCTCACCGGTGACCTTCGCTCTCTGGCTCCCCCTGGCGAAGCCTGAGGACCAGTAAGGCCGGCGCGTTGGCGCATGATGAAGATTGAGAAATTCATCCGCTACACATTGTCCTTTGGAGCGGGGGGTGGGGAAACCTGGTTTCCCCACCCCCCTGCTCCAGCACCCTATGTTCACGTTAGTGCGCCGACCCAACAGGAGCAGCAAGCTATGACCAGCTCGCCCATCCGGGTGCTGATTGTCGACAACCTCCCCGAGTTTCGCGCGCAGTACGCCGCGCTGGTGCGCGACTGGGGCTACGAGCCGGTAGTGGTAGACGTGGATGGGGCCGAGTTGCCGGACCAGGCCCTGCGCCTGGCTGCCGAGCAGCGTTGCCCGCTCGCCCTGGTCGATCTGCGTCTGGTTGAAGATACGGATCAGGGCGACATCAGCGGACTGGAGCTAGTGCGCCGCTTGCCGTACACCAGAGCGATCGTGATCACCGGCTACGACAACACCCCGATGGTTCGCCTGGCGATCCAGCAGTACGGCGCGGCTTCGTTCGTGGGAAAGGGCGAGGCCCCGGAGGTGCTTCGGGCTGAACTCAACCGCGTTGCCGACAGCCAGTGTCTGCGCGGGAACGGCCCGAAGGTGCAGTGGCAGGACGGGCTTTCCTCGGCGGCGGTGCGCGATGAGATGTTTCCCGATCAGCCGGGCATTCCCGCCGATGAACCCGAGGCGCTCATTCGTTTACTCTTCAACGATAAACCCTGGGTGCGGCTGACGATGATCAGCGACAGCAACGGCGGAGCCGGCGCCGAACAGGTCAGCCCATCGGTACACGCCTCGCTGCGACGCAAATCGCGGGTGTTCGTCGCCGAAATCGCCGGCGAGCGGGCGCTGCAGGTGGTCAAACTCGCGCGCACCGAGAAGATCGAACGCGAGCGGGAAAACTATCGGCGCTACGTGGAGGGGGGCATCGAAGCCCTTCGCCGCCCCGAGTTGACCGGTGACGCGCTGCTCTGGGACATGGGCGCGATCGCCTACCGTCTGGTTGGTTTCGAACACCTGGCCGAGGGGAAAGGGCAGGTGTTTACCCATTTCTACCGGCGCACCACCGATCCGGCGACAATTGTCGCCCCGCTGCGTGATTTCTTCTCCTACGCCGCCTGGGGCGATTGGTACCGGGGGCCGCACGTGCAGGCGTTGCAGGGGACGCTGGTAGAAGCCTACGACCGGAGTTGGGATCAGGCGCTCACGCGGCTCGAACCGCTCTGGCACGCCCAATCCCCGGATTGGCGCCTGGAACCGCTCGCCATCACCCTGCCCCATCCGCAGCGCTGGTTCGTCGAGCAGCGCCGACGCTGCGAGCAACTCCGCTGGCTACGCCAGGTGATCACCCACGGCGATTTGCACGGCGACAACCTCTTCGCCGATCGCCAGACGGCCTGGCCGATTGACTTCGAGCGCACCGGCTACGGCCCACTGCTGCGCGATTTCGTCGAACTGGTGCAGGATGTGACCACGCGCATCGCCGTGCTGCACGCTGCGGAACTGCCGCTGGTCTACGAACTGGCGCTGGCGCTGTGCGATCCGCAGGCGCCGCACGAGCCGATGCGCGCGACACGCGCCATCCTGGCCCATGCCGAGGCGCGCAAATGTTTCCTGGTGGTGCAGGCGCTGCAGGAGCTTGCCGCGGCGCGCGCGGCCTATGACGACCGGCGCGAGTACCTGTGGGGGTTGCTCTGCAACCACCTGTTTGTCTCCAGCAAACTGGCGCCGGAGAGCGGCCGCTGGCAGCGCACCATGCTCTTCGCGGCGGTTATCTGCCAGCGCCTTGATCGCTGGGAGGCCGCGATGTGGCCGCCCCCGGCCTGGCCGCAGGTCGAGTGGGCCCCGCCCCAACGCCTGGAGGGGTGAGGCTGCTCCTGTAGGGTTGTTCCTGGAAGGGCTGCGCCCTCCCAAACCCTCCCGCGGGCGGGGGAATGGGGAAACCTGGTTTCCCCATTCCCCGCTCCAAAGGACAATGTTTATAGGTCAAACTGGCATGGCCACTGCTGGACCATTCCCCGACGGTAACGTGGGTGTGAAGCAGCAGGGGCGCATCCCGGAGGGTAGCGCTACCCTTCCTCCACCCGGCCGCGGGCCAGACGCACCCCGACCCCCCGATGGGTGATCAGGTGGCGCGGGTTGCGCCCGTCATCGCCGATCGAGTCGCGCAGGCGCTTGAGCAGCGTGTCAATCCGTTCGTCGTTCGCCTCCAGCCGCTCCTCTGGGTAGAGCGCGCCCAGGATCGCCTCGCGCGTGCAGACCGTCCCGGCCCGTTCCGCCAGATAGGCCAGCAGAGCGAACTCCAGGGGCGCCAACTGCCCCGGCAACAGGCGCCCGTCAACCCAGACCCGCCGCTGGCGCCGGTTCACCACGATGCCCTCGCTGCTCGCGCCGCCCTGGTTGCGCACATAGGCGGCGAACACCGGCGCGAAGAGTTGCGGCGGCTCGCCACGCACCAGTTCGATCAGGCGCAGGTCGGCCAGGGCCTCCTGATCACCGTCGCTCATGTCCAGCCCGGCGGCCAGATGTCTGACGACCCGCTGTTCATCGGGCAGCAGATCGTTCCACAGTTTGGCGCATTCCTGGGCCACTTCGGGCAGGAGGGCGAGACGCTCGGGCGGCTCGCCGAGCAAGCGTTCTTCCAGCGTCCAGGCGAGCGCCCGGATGAGGGCGGGATAGCCGCCGCTGGCATCAAGCACTGCCCGCGCCACCTCCGCCGTGGGCGCGGCGCCGCGACGCCGGGCGATCCGTTCGAGCATCTCGCGGGCGTCACTCTCATCGTGCATACCCAGGCCGAAGGTGTGTGGCTCGAAGAGTTCCCAGAACGACTCGACCGCCTCCATATCGCCCCTGGCCCGCTGGCGCCCGCGGGACAACCGTTCGCGGGTGATCGTCATGTAGATCAGGCGGTACTTGAACTCGTCGCGGAGGTAGCGCAGGTTGCGAAAAAGGCCCGCGTCGAACGCGCGCCAGATGTCCTCGAACTGGTCGAAGAGCAGGATGAGCCGCAGCCCCTGCTCCTCGATCAGGCGCCCACAGATGCGCTCGAGGTAGCGCAGGGCCAGCAACGGCTTGTCATCGTTGAGCAGGGTGACGTAAAGCCGGTCGAGCGGCGCGATGACGCTCTCGGGGAGATTGCGGCGCTCAGCTTCACGGATCAGGCGGTGGGCGATCAGTTCAAACACGGCGAACTCGCGCGAACCCTCCTGGGCTGCCAGAGCGTTGCAATCGATCAGCACCACCCAGGTGGGCGCGTCGGGGAAGTATAGGGCCTGCACATCCTGGCGCTGGAGAAAACGACCGAGATTGGTCTTGCCAACGCCGCTCGGTCCGACGATCGAACAACACTCACCCGCGCGCAGGCGCGCGGCAACCCGTTGCAGCAAACCGGCGCGGAAGGTGAGCGGCTGTGATGGTGTGGCATGCTCGGGAAACATTTCTCGTCGTCCTTACAGCCGTCCATGCGGCTGCGCCGCACACCGACGGGATGAAAATAAGATTGTTCCTGGGAGGGCTACGCCCTCCCAGACCCTCCCCCCGGGTGGGGGGCTGGGGAAACCGGGTTTCCCCAGCCCTATGCGGGGCGGGGGCGGGGGGAAACCCGGTTTCCCCACGCCCCCGCGCAAGGGCGGCGCCCCTACCTTCCCGCGGGTGGGGGGGTGGGGAAACCCGGTTTCCCCACACCTCTGGGGCCTATTTTCACGTTAGAGCTACCAGATCGAGGTCGCTACGTTCCAGCATGGAGAGCAGCGGGCCGGCATCGATCCGCCGGCCATCGGCACCGCGCCCGGCCCGCAGTTCTGGTGCGCCGAACCAGCGCACGCTCTCCCCGGCTGGCGGGTCATCATGCAGCGTTACGATGAAGGGATACAAGCGGGTGCGGGTGCGCACGCCGTAGGTCGGCGAGTCGCGCACGGCGATCAGCGGGGGCAGGGGGCGGAGGGTGAGATCATCGGGAACGCGGGTCCGGCGCAGGCCCAGTTCTTCGTGCAACTCGCGCAGCAGGGTAGCCTCGATGCTGGGGTCGTTGAGCGTGCGCCGGCCGCCGGGCAGTTGCCAGGCCCCCGCGTCGGCGTCGAAGGCCAGCAAGAAGCGCCGCTCGTCGCGGCCCTCCGCGCGTGAGATCACCCCGACCGCGGCCTCGACCTCGCGCACGGGCGCGGCCTGCGGCAGCACCTCGCGCCGGCGCGCCTCCAGGGCTGCCAGCAGGTCGCCGGGGCGCTGGAAGGGCTGGCATAGGTTGACGCCGGGGCTGTGCCAGTCGGCGATGAGCGGCGCGCCGCTGTCGAGCAGATCGCTCAACAGCCGCAAGGTCCAGCCCGCCTGAGGCGAGACCACCGAGGCGCCGAGGCCATCGGCGGTCTGGCGCAGCGCGCCGAGAAAGGTCAGCGCGTCAAGGATGCCGAGCAGATAGTCTCGCCCGGCGCTCTCTTCGAGGTAGACGAGCTGGCCGGGCGCGCCGCTTTCGGTGGGCGCGGCGGCCGCCAGCCGATCGAGGAGGATGCACGCGAGCGCCCGGCGCTTCGTGGCCGCAGAGCCAACCAGTGACATCGCATGGTCTCCTTTCGACGTTCTTGCTGGGAGGGCGTAGCCCTATAAGCGCGAACGTAACAGGCGAGGGCTTCCTGAAGCGGCAACATGGGAGGGTACGCTCTCAGAGTCGTCCCAGAAAGCCCGTCGAAAGCTGTGCCCCCCGGGCTGTATCGCGCTCTGGCAAGCCGTGTGTGGCTTCACAGAGCCACACGCTTACGTTCGCGCCTATAGGGCGTAGCCCTCCCGGACCCTCCCCTCAGCCATCCATGCGGCTGCGCCGCACAACGCCACAATGAACATACGTTTGTTCCTGGGAGGGCTGCGCCCTCCCACACCCTCCCGCGGGTGAGGGAATGGGGAAACCCGGTTTCCCCATTCCCCTGCGGGGCGGGGGCGTGGGGAAACCTGGTTTCCCCACACCCCTGCTCCAGCAGCCTATTTTCACGTTAGGTACGTGTTCACAGTTCTCCTGGGAGCGCGGGCATCTTGCCCGCGGAGACGCGACGCGGGCGGGACGTCCGCGCTCCCAGGCGCGTGGGTTACCCCAAGTGTGAACACTTGCCCCCTCAGGAGTACAGGACGTGTGCGGTGAAGGGATGCGGGAAGGCCGCGCCTCCCCGCACCCGCCCACGGCGGCCTGGCGAACTGCCCACAGCGCCCCCTCCGGGAAGCGACCGCATAGCTCCTGTTGCGTTACAGACCACTCAGGTGGGGGGTGGGGAAACCCGGTTTCCCCACCCCTTAGCCGGAAGTTGTGCGGGCAGGCACGTCGCTACCCAATCAGAGCCAGAGCCAGTACCAGCGCCAGCGCGAGCGCCAGCAGTGGCAGACAACCGCCGCCGCGGTTCTCCTCGCGCCCGGTCTCCACCGGCACGTACACGACCGTGGGCGCAGGGCGAGCGGGGCGCAGCAGAACAAGCAGCATCACGCCGAGCAGCAGCAGACCGAGGGGCGTCAGCAGTGCGTTCAGCGCGTCGAGGAGCAGATCGGCGAGGGAGAAATAGACGGTGTCCATGGGCGCTCTCCTTCCCGGTACGCAGGTGGCCCGCTACGGTGAGGCCGGTGGTGCGATGCATGCAGTGATGTGTCATCAGCATACTCCCGCGTACCCGAAGGCGCCTGCCAGGAAATGGACAGCACGGCCACGGACGTCTGGCGAAGGGATAGCATACCTGGCAAGATGAACAGTTACCCGGTGGGAGGGTTGCGGAGGGCTGCGCCCTTCTCATAACCCCGCCCCCTCCCTGACCCTCCCCCGCCGGGGGAGGGAACCGGGCGCCTTCCCCCAGTGGGGGGGTGTGGGCAGGCCAGGCCCTCCCAGGAACGACCGGTTTGCATCCCCGGAGGGGTGTGGGGAAACCGGGTTTCCCCACGCCCCCGCCCGCGGGAGGGTTTGGAAGGGCGCAGCCCTCCCAGGAAAAACCCTTTTTTCACCTTGTTGGCGCGCGGCGCAGCGGCATGGACGGCTGGAGGGGCAGGCTAAGGCGCGCCTCAGGCGCCGTCGAGGAGGCGATCAATACGCTGACGCATAGCGGCATCGGCATATGCGCCTTCGCGCGTACCCAGGCAGAGGCAGTACGCCCCCGCGCCCGCGTCGCGGCGCACCGCAAGGCGATAGGTGCCATCGGCGGGCAGCGGCGGGACGTAGCTCTGCACCAGGCGGTAATCGCGGCCCACGATGGTCAGGGGCGTGGCAGTGAACGCCGGCGTCAGCCCCTCCGGCGGCAGGCCGGGGCCGGTCAGGGTGAAGTGAACCTGGAACCCCGCTGCGTAATCACGGGCGGGAACGAGCAACAAGGCCCGCACCCCTTCGCCAGCGCGCCCGTTGAAGGCATAATGGTCAACGCGATGGGCCGCGTGGAGCCGGCCGTAGATCGCCTGGGCCAGGGAAGGATCGCTGACGAAAAAGGGGGTGGCGGGATCGGGCGAGCCGGCGTCGTTGGCGATGCCCAGGTGCAGGCGCGCCAGCGCGACCCACCCGATGAGCATGGCCAGCCCCAGGGCCAGCCAGGCGCTCACGCGACGATCCTCCACAGATCGAAGCCCAGCGACAGTAGGATGATCAGCAGAATTACCGCCGAGAGGGGCAGCATGTCGAAGCGCCGGGGATGGCGAACGGCCCAGAAGTAGCGCAGGCTCCGCACCAGCAGCGTCAGCGCGAGGAGATCGAGCACGATGACCAGCGGCAGGGCCAGGTCGGTGGCGAAGCCGATCAGTGGCAGCACCACCGGCAGGATGATGTACTGCAGCGTGCAACGCAGCCCCGAAATCAGCAGCGACAGACCGAAGGCGCGGGTGGCCGGGGCGCTGTCTACCTCGCTTTCAATGCCTGCGTCGCAGGTTTCGGCGAGCGGTTGCGTCGGCGGGGGAACCCGGAGCAAACGGGCGAAGAACCGATCCACGGTGTCGATCATAGCCATAGCTGTTCCACTTCCAGACCCGCAGGGCGCGATAGGGGAACCTTATGCCGGTATGGTGCATATTATACATGCTTTCGCCGCGCGACCGTTCTCTCCCCTAAACATTGTCCTTTGGAGTGGGGTGTGGGGAAACCAGGGTTCCCCACACCCCGCCCGCGGGAGGGTGTGGGCGCAGCCTTCGAGCAGGGGGATGGGGAAACCGGGTTTCCCCATGCCTCCGCCCGGGGGAGAGTTTGGGGGGCTGCGCCCTCCCGAGAAGAACCTGTATGTTCATCCCCTCGGGGTGCGGCGCAGCCGCAAAGACCATGAGCTGCCGGGCGTGAGGGCGTGGGCAAGACATTACGCCCTATCCTCCATATCCGGGGGGATTGTGTTTACCTCTGGCCCATGCTATACTTTTGGTAGTTAGCAATCGAAACACTACGATCACAAAGCAATCAACTGCCTGCCAATGCCAGGCATGAGCCGCATCCGGCACGGGAGGCGCAGGAAGGTCACGTCCTCCCGGAAACATTTGTATGGTGGGCGACGAAGCCGCACAGAAAGCGCAGCCGTGAGCGCTTCCATTCGCTGCGAAAACGCTCACAAGGCGGCGGATATGACGGAGATCCCCTCAACGAAACGCGCTAGCCCGCGCCAGCGCCGGCGGGTTGGCATGGATGGCCCGACCACCAAGGAGCGCGACTACCTGGAGGTGCTCTATTACCTGTCGCAGCGTGGTGAGCCGGTGATCGCGGCGCAGGTGGCGCGCTGGCTTGCCCTGCAGCCGCCCACGGTCAGCCATGCCCTCCAGGAGATGGAGAAGAAGGGCTATATTCGGCGCGACGAGCGCGGCGAGATCGCGCTCACCCCCCTTGGGGTTAGCCTGGCCGAGGGGATCGTGCGGCGCCATCGCATCCTCGAACGCTTCCTGGTGGACATCCTGGGTCTGCCCTGGCACATGGTGCACGAAGAGGCGGTGCACCTGGAACACGCCCTGTCGCCGGCGCTTGAGGACCGTATCACCACCCTGGTGGGCAATGCCACGATGTGCCCGCACGGCAATCCCATCCCCGGCAGCGGTGAGAGCTACCGCGCGCTCGTCCGGCTCGACATGGCGCCGACGGGCACGCTCTTCACCATCCGGCGGATCGAAGAGGAAGCCGAGGAACGCACCGATCTGCTGCGCTACCTGGAGGCGAACCGCCTGCTGCCCGGAAATCAGTTCTTTATCCCCGACGCCTCGCCGACCTATGGCGTCACCCTGCGCAGTTGCAACCGCGATACGACCGTCTCCCCGGAAATTGCCGCGGTGATCTGGGGCGAAACGGCGGCAATTGACCCCCAGACCGGTGGGGCGTAGACGGCGCGCCTCCGGGGCTTGCGCCATCGTCGATTTCCCAACCAGCCATCCGCGCGGCTCCGCCGCATACCGACGGGATGAAAATACTTCTTGGGAGGGCGCAGCCCTCCCAAACCCTCCCGCGGGCGGGAGTCTAGGGAAACCCGGTTTCCTCAGACCCCTGCTCCAGCAACCTATGTTCACGGTAGCCGTCCATGCGGCTCGCGCCGCACACCGACGGGATGCAAAAAGGTTCTTCCTGGGAGGGCTGCGCCCTCCCAAACCCTCCCACCGGGCGGGGGGATGGGGAAACCTGGCTTCCCCATCCCCCTGCTCCAGGGCTGCGCCTCGCAAACCCTCCCGCGGGCGGGGGCATGGGGGAACCTGGTTCCCCCATGGTCACGTTAGAGGAAGCGCGGCGGGCCGCCCCCGCCGCGGGCGGAACGGAGCGGATAGGGAGCCTATGTCTCCCCACGCCCCTCCAACGCTCACGTAGTCTTGCTCCCACGACACCCGTGGCACACGGGCAACGTGAACCAGAAACGCGCCCCCTGACCAGGCGCGCTCTCAACCCCCATCGCGCCCCCCTGGAGCCGTACCAACTCCTGGGCAATCGTCAGCCCCAGGCCGCTGCCGCCGCGCTCCCGCGTTCGGCCGCGATCGGCCCGGTAAAAACGCTCGAACACGTGCGGCAGATCCTCGGGAGCGATGCCCGCGCCGGTGTCTTCCACTTCCAATCGTAACGCCCCGTTCGCCCTGGCTGCCGCCTGCGCCCGCAGGGTGATCCGGCCACCGGCGGGGGTATGGCGCAGGGCGTTGCTCAGCAGATTGTGCAGCACCTGCGCCAGGCGCTCCGGGTCAGCCAGAGCTTCAGGGAGGTCGCCAGAGGTTTCGACGTGCAGATGCACCCCCTGACCGGCGGCGAGATCGGCGAACAGCGCCGCCTCGCGCGCCAGCAGCGGTTCCACCGCCACCGGCTGCACGTGCAGGTCCAGCCGCCCCGCCTCGGCCAGCGAGAGCATCCGCAGATCGTCCACCAGCCGGCTCAGGCCCAGGCTGGCCTCGTAGATCCGCGCCACTTCGTCACGGGTCAGGGGGTATACCTCGTCAAGCATGGCCCGCAAATTGCCCTGAATGACCGTCAGCGGCGTGCGCAACTCGTGGGCGATGTCGGCGACCATCTGGCGGCGCTCGGCCTCGCCGGCGGCGAGGGCCGCGGCCATGTCATTGAAGGCCGTGGCTACCGTACGCACCTCGGCGGGTCCGGCGACGGGCACACGTTCATGGAACTGGCCGGCGGCGATGCGCCGCGCGCCGACGGCGAGGCGTCGCAGGGGCGCGGCAAGGCCCCAGGCCATCAGCAGGCCCAGCGCCAACCCCAGCCCTCCCGCCAGGGCCCCCGCCGTCCAGAAAGCGCCGTTCAGGCTGTCGAGAAAGCGCTGGGCCGCTGGCGGAAGCGCCGCCGCGCCGGGCGTGCGCGCTACCAGATACCCTGCAACCTGGCCGTTGACCACGATCGGGATGGCCTCAGCCAGTTCCCGGGCGCTCAACGCTGGCCCGGTGGCCAGTCTGCCAGTATCAGCGACCACGCGTCCCGCGGCGTCGGTCAACACCATGCCGCTCCACGGCGGTCCGCCCACGCCGCGGCCCGGTCGTTGCACCGCGCCCGGACCGCGTGCCAGCAACGCCTCAACCCCCTCCCACGAACCGTAGGTCGCGTAGTGCTCCGCCAGTCGCTCCACCAGACCACTTTCGAGGGCCTGGCTCTGGGCCAGGTAGCCGCGAAAGGTGTCACGGGCGCGAGCATGCGCCAGCGCCGCCACGGTCACGATGCTGACCAGCGCCACCAGCGCAAAACCCAGCGTCAATTGCAACCAGAGACGGTTCATAGCGGTGGTTGCGCTCCCCGGGAATGCTTCAGAGAGTCGGGCCTTCCGGCACGCCCCCTGGTTCGCTGCGCAACTCGTTCAGGCATTGACGCGCCTCCACCACTGTCCAGCCGCACCCTATCGAAAATCCAAAATCTAAAATCCAAAATCCCAAATCCCAACCTACTCCACCCTCCGCAACCGATACCCCACACCGTACACCGTCTCAATCAGCGGGGGTGCGTCAGTGGCGCGTTCGATTTTCTTCCGCAGGTTCTTGATGTGGCTGTCCACGGTGCGTTCCAGCCCCGCGTGAGCATAGCCGAGCCCCTGCTCGATCAGTTCGGCGCGGGTGAACGCATGGCCGGGATGCCGCAGCAGCAACGCCAGCAGTGCGAACTCGGCAGGCGTCAGATCTACCTCTTCGCCGGCGACCGTTACCCGGTGAGCGTCGAGGTCGAGCGTGACGGCGCCGTGCTGCAGGCGCTGCGGAGCAGGCGGCGCCCCGGAGGCGCGGCGCAACACTGCGCGAACGCGGGCCACCACCTCGCGCGGGTTGAAGGGCTTGGTCACGTAATCGTCGGCCCCGAGTTCGAGACCGACGATCCGGTCGGTATCCTCCACCCGCGCGGTCAGCATAATGATCGGCAGCGTGGCCGTTGCCGGGTCGGCCCGCAAGCTCCGCGCCAGATCCAGCCCATCCTGGTCAGGAAGCATCAGGTCGAGCACCAGCAGCGCGGGGCGCTCGGCCTGGATTGCGCGCACGGCGCTCGCCCCGTCATACACACAGATAACCCGGAACCCGGCCTGCTCCAGATAGGCCCGCACCAGGCGCGCAATCTCGCGGTCATCATCAACGA
>DAOTYR010000141.1:0-5372 GCA_034434655.1 Chloroflexaceae bacterium | reverse complement strand
AGAATGGCGTCAACATACGTCTGGCGATGCCCAAACGAGGGCGGGCACCAGTCCCGATCATAGAATGTGCCACACGAGATGCCGATCAGAGGCTTCATCAATGGGTCCTTTGACTCTAACGAACGTGAACATGGGGGAACCAGGTTCCCCTATACCCCCGCCCGCAGGAGGGTTTGGGAGGGCTACGCCTTCAAGCAGCGGTAGGGGGAAACCGGGTTTCCCCCTACCTCCACCCGGTGGGAGGGTTTGGGAGGGCGAAGCCCTCCCAGGAAGAACCTGTTTTCATCCTGTTCGTGTGCGGCGCAGCCGCATGGATGGCTAACGTGAACATAAGCTCTCGGAGAGGGGGGTGGGGAAACCAGGTTTCCCCACCCCCCTGCCCGTGGGAGAGTTTGACCCTCGAGCAGGGCTATGACGGCCCGCCGGGCCGTCTCGGCCAATTGTATACCCGGCAACAGCGGCACGCGGACCGCCGGGACGGGTACCGTTGGACGGTGGCTGGTCACGTCTCGGCGGCGGGGATGACGAAGGCGAACGTGCTGCCGCTGCCAGGGGTGCTGCGCACCCACATACGTCCGCCCAGCAGATGGACGAGCGGCCGCACCAGGGACAGCCCCAGTCCGGTTCCGCCGGCTTCGATCTTCAGAGGATTCTCGGTGCGATAGAAGCGGTCGAAGATGCGGGGCAGATCCTCCGCGCTGATGCCCACCCCGGTATCGCGGATGTTCACCTGCAGGTAGCGCCGGTCGAGGGCGATCTGATCGCGCACCTCGTCGGGCAGGTCGGCGGTGACCGGCTCGTAAGCTTCCACCCAGATCTGTCCGCCGCGGGGCGTATACTTCACCGCGTTGATGAGCAGATTGTAGACGATCTGGTGCAGCCGGTGAGCGTCGCCGCGCACCAGGGGCAGGCCAGGAGGCAGGCTGACCGTCAACTGATGGCCCCGTTCGGCGATCTGGTCCTTGAGTTCGGCGATCACGCCACTGAGCACCTCGGCCAGGTGGAGCGAGCGCCATTCCAGTTCTACGCTGCCCGACTCGATCTTGGTCAGATCCAGCACATCGTTGATCAGGTCGATCATGCGCTCGGTATTGTTGTAAATCGTCGTGACGAACTCCCGTTGCGTCGCTGTCAACGAGCCGAGGTTGCCCATCAGCAGCAACTGGGTGAAGCCCTTGATTGCCGTCATCGGCGTGCGCAACTCGTGCGACATCGTACCGATGAACTCGGTCTTCATGCGATCGGCTTCCGTTTCCCGGGTAATATCGCGGAGCACCAGCAGGGCGCCGAGCAACTCGGTATCATCGGCGTCTTTGAGCACCGGGCCGAGCGTCAGGCTGACGACGCGCATGCCGACGCGTATGGTGGAGGTGAAGATGCGGGGTTGGCCCTCGCTGGTGAGCGGATGGCGCAGCAGTTCGCTGAGGGGTAACTCAACAACGCGCGGGCCGAGGTAGCGTTCCAGGAGGTCGTGCAGGTTCCAGAGCAGCAGTTCCTCGAACTTGCGCTGCAGGATCGGCCCCGCGGCGGTATTCACTGCCAGAATGCTCCCGTAGAGGTCGCACACGATCACGCCATCGTTGAGACTCTGCAGAATGGCGTTGATTTTACTTGTTTCGGTGCGTTGCTGGCGCAGCAATTCAGAGCGGCGCTCGTACTCGGCGCTGAGGGTGTGGAACATGTTGGCGTTGTTCACGCCGATGGCGATGGCTCTGGCGCAGGCGTTCAGCAGCCGCAGGTAGTCTTCGTTGAAAAAGCCGATCTGCCGGTGCGCCAGGGTGATCACCCCCAGCACCTCCCCCTGGAAGATCAGCGGCACGGCCACCACCGCGCCCTGGAGCGGGTAGGGCGCCCCGCCGGGGACCGCGAGCCAGCGCGCATCGCTGGAGACGTCGCTGATCAGCAACCCGGCACGGCTCTGGACGACCTGGCCGGCAATGCCGCTGTCAAGGGGCAGGCGCGTGTAGGTCCGCAGTTCATCCGCCATGCCAAAGACGGCGCGTGTCACCAGCACGCCGCCCTCAGGCTGTTCGACCAGCAGAATGGCCCCCTGCTCGGCCCTGGTCACCTCGGCGAGCAGCTTGAGCGAGGTGTGCAACAGAGCGTCGAGGTCGAGCGTGCTACTGACCTCGGTAGAAATCTGGTAAATGGTGGCGAGGCGATCCTTTTCTTCCTGGAGTTCGCGGGTGCGTTCGGCCACGCGCCGTTCGAGATCGGCGTTCAGGCTGCGTATCTCGGCATAGAGCCGCGCGTTCTGCAGGGCAATGGCTGCCTGGCCGACGACGCCCTGGGCCAGATCTTGCTGGAGGCGCAGTTGATTGAGTGGATCAGGATCCTGGAGCACCGTCACGGCCACCACCTGCTGCCCGACCACCATTGGCAATGCCAGCACCCCGCAATCGGGTTGCAGCCACGGCCCCTGCCCGGCGGGGTCAGGCGCCAGGTCGAACTGGATCATGCCGATCCGGAAGGCCCGCGCCACCAGGTCAGCGGGATGATTCACCCGCAGGCGCATTCCCAGAACAGGAATCCGCTCGGCCCCGATGGACTGGCGGGCCGTCAGGGCGGGGCCGTCGGGGCCGGGGGCGGCCTCAGGTTGCCAGATCGCAACGTGCGCAACGCCGGTGAGCTGGTGGATATTATTGACGACCAGGTGCAGGATCGCTTCCTCTTCTAGCACCGAGGAGAGTTGCCGGGAGATGACGTTAAGCGACTGGAGTTGTAACGCCCGTTTATCGGCGGCGGCGGAAGCCACCTCCAGACTCTCGGCAATGAACTCGCGATCTTCGATGATCCGGCGCGTCTGTTCTTCCCACGCCTCCACCAGCGCCAGCACCGCCTGTTCGAACACGGCGCTGATGGCTTCGGTAAGGGCGAGGGCCGTAGCCGGATCGCTCACCCTGGCGCCGATCAGGGCTACGATACGCTGCCGCAGGGCCCGCGCCAGGGTGATGCTCGCAGTCACCGCCTGCTGGCCCTGGCTGGCGGCCAGCCGGCGCAACCGCTCAGCCAGGGCGGCGCCGTCACCATGCGCCGCGGCGACCACTGCAGTGTAGAGATCCGCCACTGCCACTGCCGTTGGCGTGAGCGTGGCGATGCCCGGCGCGCCCACGGCGCCATTGCCCGGCGCGACGTCGAGTTCGGCCCAGCTATCGATCAGAAGGGGACGATGGGCCTCGAGCCAGGCTGCAAGGTCGTCGTACATCTTTCTATCCGTTGATGCGCACAACCACTACGCTGGCATCATCGTGCCCCTTCGCGTAGCGTCGCAGAATGTTCTCAGCCAGGCTCTGGGGATCCTCACTGCCCTGGGGGTCGATGTCGTGCACGAAATCGCTTGATACCCCATCAGTGTACAGCACGAACACGTCGCCCGGATGGCAGCTGTAGGCCAGCTTGAGCAGGCTTGGCAACCGGTACCCGACGATGCCATTTTTCGAAATGGGTTTAATCGGAACGGCGCTATACACCTGCACGCCGATGTTGCCTACCCCCACAAAACTGACGCTCCGGTGCTGCAAGTTGTAACTGAACAGGGCCATCACCGCCCCGCGGGTGCCTCGCAGCGCGAGGTGGGAGCGCCGGATCAATTCGACCGGATCCTGCGCCGGAGCGCTGCGGATCACTGCTGCGGCGCTCTGCGCCGCGTGCGCCGCCGCTGCGCCGCCGCCGAGCCCGTCAATGAGCGAAACGGCCAGACCGTGGGGGCTGAACGGCGCAATCACATACGCATCGCCACTGATCTCCTGGCCTTGTTTCGGCTGGTTGCTTGCCCCCCATTTAACGTCCATAGATGCTGCTCCGTCGGGGCCGGATCACCCATTTGACGGCCCTGACCCATGTGCCCACCCCCACCGTCGACTCAATCGTGAACGCATCCATCAGCCGGCGCACCCCTGGCAGACCGGCGCCGAGGCCGCGAGCGGTGCTGTAGCCGTCCTGTAGCGCCAGTTCCAGGTTCGCGATGCCAGGGCCATGGTCGTGCGACTCCACCACCAGCCCTGGACCGCGAGCGGGGTCATTCACCTGGCTGAAGGTCAGCGTTCCGCCGCCCGCATGGACGATCAGGTTGCGCGCGAGTTCGGTCGTGGCGATTTCGATGCGCGCGCGGTCGGTCGGCGAGAACCCCATGGCGGTCGCCAGATCGCGCGCGCGGCTCACGGCCACATAGACATCCCCGGTTCGCTGGATCGGGCAAATCACGGACATCGCTGCGTCTACCCATAAAGATGCCGATCGCGCCGGTGCGCGGCTGCTGGCCACGTGGCGCTTGCCGGGGAATTATAGCATCTGGAGCGAACCACATCTTCACATCAGCCATCTATGCGGCTCCACCGCACACCGACGGGATGAAACAAGGTTCTTCCTGGGAGGGCTGCGCCCTCCCAGACCCTCCCGCGGGCGGGGCGTGGGGAAACCCGGTTTTCCCCACACCCCTGCGTAAGTGCCAGGCCCTCCCGCGGGCGGGGTATGGGGGAACCTGGTTCCCCCATGTTCACGTCAGGCAGGGGGATGGGGGAAACCCGGTTTCCCCCATCTCCTCACCGGGAGCGCGGCATGCGATAGGTGTCGCTGTCGAGCATGATGGTGACAGGACCTTCGTTGACCAGGGCGACGCGCATCATCGCGCCGAAGATTCCTGTCTCCACCGTGACGCCCAGGGCGCGCAGGGCGTCGCAGTAGGCATTGACCAGCGGTTCGGCCACATCCGGCGGCGCAGCGCCGGTGAAACTGGGGCGCCGGCCCTTGCGGGTGTCGGCGTACAGGGTAAACTGTGAGATGACCAGGGCGCTGCCGCCGGTGTCGAGCAGCGAGTGGTTGAACTTCCCCGCCGCATCGGCGAAGATCCGCAGAGAGGCGCTCTTCTCGGCCAGGAGCCGCGCCTCGGCCTCGGTGTCGCCCTGGCCGGCGCCGAGCAGCACCAGCATCCCCGGGCCGATGCGCCCCACAATCTGGCCTTTGACCTCGACCGAGGCCGTGCTGACTACCTGGATGATTGCTCGCATAGCTCCTGGGAGGGTATGCTAGCGTCAGTCCCCCTCCCAACCTCCCGTCGCCGGGGATATGGGGAAACCGGGTTGCCCCATCCCCCTGCTCGAGGGCTGCGCCCTCCCGCGGGCGGGGCATGGGGCAACCCGGTTTCCCCACCCCCCTCGCCGAGGGCGTATGGTCACGTGAGACGGTCATGCGCATGGCGCACACCGCTGCGATGACTATGCCCTGGGAGCGCGGGCGTCCCGCCCGCATCGCGGCTCCGCGGGCACGGTGACAGTTCCTTCCCTGACCCTCCCCCGCCGGGGGCGGGCACCCGGCGCCTCCCCCCAGCGGGGGGAGGCTGGGAGGGGGGCTGAACCCGGCGCACGATGGTCACC
>DAOTYR010000140.1:0-1573 GCA_034434655.1 Chloroflexaceae bacterium | reverse complement strand
CTCGTCCTTTTCGGCCGCGGCTCGCTTGCCGGAGGTAATACCAAATCCAGTTGGCAATTCCGCATTGTCGTTGCCGTCATCGCTCATCGTGACGCCATGCGCGGCAATCTGCAATCCAAAATCTGCAATCGGAAATGGTATAAGTCGGGCTATACTACCCATGAGAGGCGCCGAGGGCGCAGCCCTCCGCGACCCGTGTTTCGTCCGCCGTGGGTGAGCCAGGGTGGGTATGGGGCGGCGGAGCCTCCCCGCGCCCCTCCCATGCGTGGGCGCCACGTCAAAGCCATTATACAACCATGGTTAGCAACGACCAGCTTTTCAGGCCCGAAACCGACTCGATCACCGCCGCGGATGGCCTCTGGCCGACACTCCTGGCGGTCTTCGCCCACCCCGACGATGAGAGTTTCGGGTGTGGGGGCACCCTGGCGCGCTACGCCTGGAGCGGCGCCCGCGTGCATCTGATCTGCGCCACCGGAGGCGAAGAAGGTTCGAGCGACCCGGAGCACCTGGAGGGCTATGCCTCGCTCGCCGAGCGCCGCCGCGACGAGTTGAGCTGCGCCGCCCGGTCCCTGGGGTTGAGCAGTGTGACCATGCTTGGCTACCGCGACTCGGGCATGCCTGGTTCTCCGGCCAACCAGCACCCCGAGGCCCTGGCGGCGCAACCCCTCGACGCCGTGACCGCCCGCGTCACCCGGGAGATCCGCCGGCTGCGCCCGCAGGTGATCATCACCTTCGACCCGATCGGGGGTTATCGCCATCCCGATCACATTGCCATTCAACGCGCCACGGTCGCCGCCTTCCACGCGGCGGGCGATCCGGCCCGTTATCCCGGCGACCTGCCGCCCCACCAGCCGCAGAAGCTCTACTTTCTGACCTTCCCGCGGCGCCTGCTACGCGCCGTGGTGCGGCTCATGCCCCTGTTTGGGCGCGATCCGCGGCGTTTCGGGCGCAACCAGGACGTGGATCTCGCCGCCCTGGCCGAAGTGGAGTTTCCGGTGCATGCCCGTATTGACGTGCTGCCGGTGTTGGAAGCGCGCCAGGCGGCCGGGGCCTGCCACGCCAGCCAGGGCGGCGGCCGGGCCGGCCTCCTGACGCGCCTCCTCAGCCTCTTCGGCGGCTACGAGACCTTCATGCGCGCCTATCCCGAAGCGCCGCCCGGCCTGCGTGAGCGCGATCTCTTCGAGGGGGTAAGGTTTTAGCGCAGGGGCGGGGGAACCGCGCGCCTACACCCCCGGCGGGGAGATTGGCACAGGGGCGGGGGGCAACCCGGTTGCCCCATCCCCCTGCGCGCGGGCTGCGCCCTCCCAAACCCTCCCACCGGGTGGGGGCTCACGTGAACCTGGGGGAACCGGGTTCACGTGTGACGGTCATGCGCATGGCGCACCACGCCGCGATGC
Source organism: Chloroflexaceae bacterium (assembly GCA_034434655.1). Lineage (GTDB taxonomy): Bacteria > Chloroflexota > Chloroflexia > Chloroflexales > Chloroflexaceae > JACAEO01. Next base: position 176 of record DAOTYR010000140.1, on the reverse strand, counting down.
ACATGGCCTGGGAGCGCGGGCGTCCCGCCCGCGTCGCGACTCCGCGGGCACGGTGACCGCCCCTGCCCTGACCCTCCCCCGCTGGGGGCGGGAACCGGGCGCCTCCCCCCAGCGGGGGGAGGCTGGGAGGGGGGCGGAACCCGGCGAACGATGGTCACCTCAGCCGTCCATGCGGC
>DAOTYR010000139.1:0-2680 GCA_034434655.1 Chloroflexaceae bacterium | reverse complement strand
CGGCCCTGCCGGCTGGGATGATCCGGGAGGGCGTCGCCCTTCTAACCTGAACATGGGGGAAACCAGGTTTCCCCAGACCCCCGCCCGCGGGAAGGTGCGGGCGCAGCCCGTGCGCAGGGGTCTGGGGAAACCGGGTTCCCCCAGACCTCCGCCCGCGGGAAGGTGCGGGCGCAGCCCTCCCAGGAAGTAGGTTCATCCCGTCGGTGTGCGGCGCAGCCGCATGGACGGGTGAAACGATGTCTAAGGATCGAGCCATGCGGCGCAAACGTGAGCAGGTTCCCGTCACGAGCAACTACGCCCGCTACCGCGCGGCGGCGTTCAATCGCAGCGAAGACTTCCCCATCGCCCAGGGTCTGGACCCGGCGCGCTACTGCCCGGTAGGGGCGTGGATGGGGCGGCTGATCCTCCCCGCCATCCAGGAGCGGGCGCTGGTGCTCGGCGCCTGGATGGAGGTGCGTCACGCGCCCGAGGCGTACCGCGCGCTGGTAGGAACGCGGGTGCGCCTGCGCTGGATGGCGACCCTCGATCTGCATGCCCGGCTCTGGGGCGTATCGCGCACCGTGGTGCTCGACGAGGCCGCCTGGGAGGCGGTGGAGCAGGGGACGGTGGTTGGCGAGCGCCTGCACGGCCTGACCCACGTCAACCCGCTCGAGTCGCTGGCCGGCGCGCATCCCTATGATGACATCCTGGTGCGCCTCGATGGCCCGGTGGAGGCGGATCTGGCCCCGCGCGATGGAGGCGCGCCCATCGTGACGATCAGCCGGATGCCGGTGGAGATCAGCGCGCCGTTCTATGCGCTGGCGCGCTTCCTCGGCCCTGCCGAGGCCCCCGATATGTACCGTGTGGTCCATTACCGGGCTGCCGCCGGCGATTTCAGCGGCCCCGAGGAACAGGTGTACATCCCCGAGGTGATCCCGGATATGAACGACACCCGCAACTTCACCGTCGCGGGCATCGAACACTCGCCCTGCAACGAGCAGGGCTGGTACCTCTACGGCGCGCAAGATCAGCAGGGGCGCTTTGTGGTGCGGGCCGTGGCCGCGCGGCAGTTGTTGCGCCTCAATCCGCTCGCCGTGGTCGTGGGAACCGGTGAGGCGATGGACTACCTGCGCCCGCGGCAGTGGCGGCGGGCCGTGGCCAGGGGGCAGGCCACCCAGGTGTTGCTGGTGCCCGACGGGATCCACCCCGACGCAGCCCGCGCCGACTGGGGCGAAGGCGATCAGGCCCTGGTCATCCATATCTTCGGCGGCATTGGCGGCAACAAGACCGAACCGGCGGCCCGTACGCCGCTCTACTGGGGCCACGTCGCCTTCGGCGTCGCCACGGTGGTCCGCGAGCCACTGGCCGGCGAACTGAGCTTCGATATCGTCTACCACCAGGTCTATGCGCACAATGCCGATGGTCTGACCGCCGGGGCGATGCACTACAGCCGCTATAGCGGCGACCGGCAATTCGGCTGGGCGGGCGTCCGGCCCATCCAGGATCTGCTGGTGAAGATTGACGCCCTGAGCGGCGCGTTTACGGTCTTCGGCGCCGAAGCTGCCGCGCTGGAGCAGATCGGCAAATTTCTGGAGGTGATGGAGGCGCGCTACCGCGTCGCCGACGGGCGGGGCGCCACCTTCGTCGGCGCGCTCAACAACTGTGCGCAGGACTCGGCCCAGGCGCTCTACGTCGCCGCGCGCGAGGTGGGACGGATCATCGCGGCGCGGGCCGATGTGCGCGCGGAGATGACCGATACGCCGGAGGAGGCCCGGCGCCTGGAGGCGCTGCAGACCCTCGGCGACGAGATCCGCCGCGTGCTGCTGCCCTGGGGGTCGGCGCGCAGCGACTGGGAATACGAGGCCGCGGTGCTCGGCGGTGGGGGTAGCGGGCTTCTCGGCGCCATCGGCGATGCTCTGAAGAGCTGGCGCACCATGCTGCCCCCGGTGATGGCCCGCGCCCTGGCCGAAGTCTTCCTTGAACAGGGCGCCACGATCTACGCCCTGCGCACCTACCAGGTCGGCGGCCATGACCCCGATGTTGAGCCGATTGTGCCGAATGTCTAGCTTCTAACGTGAACATGGGCTGCTGGAGCAGGAGTGTGGGAAAACCCGGTTTCCCCACGTCCCTGCCCGCGGGAGGGCCTGGCCCTCAAGCAGAGGTATTGGGGAAACCGGGTTCCCCCATACCCCCGCCCGCGGGAGGGTTTGGGCGGGCTACGCCCTCAGGCAGGGCTATGGGGAAACCCGGTTTTCCCATAGCCCCACCCGGTGGGAGGGTTTGGGAGGGCAAAGCCCTCAAGCAGGGGGCTGGGGAAACCGGGTGTCCCCAGCCCCTCACCCAATGGCAGGGTTTGGGAGGGCGCAGCCCTCCCAGGAGCAACTTGTTTCATCCGGTTGGCGCGCGGCGTCGCCGCATTGAGAAGAGAGGAACCCATATGCAGCTCCTGCTGCGCTGGCTGTTGACGGCCGTGGCGCTGGCGATTACCGCCTGGATCGTGCCGGGCATTACCGTGGAAGGTCAGACGGGGATCTTCGCCGTGCTGGTGATGGCAGTGGTCTTCGGGTTCGTCAATGCCTTCATCCGGCCTCTGCTCAAACTGCTGTCGTGTCCTTTGATTATTCTGACCCTGGGATTGTTCATCCTGGTCGTCAACGCCATCAGTTTCTTGCTATCGTCGTGGATCGCCCAGAACGTGTTC
>DAOTYR010000138.1:0-32689 GCA_034434655.1 Chloroflexaceae bacterium | reverse complement strand
AGACGCCGGACCTGCCGGCGCCAGACGGGCCGTTCCTCCGGCGGCCCCGTGTCGTGCACCAGCCCCGCGAGAACCAGCAATCCTCCCAGGGCGGCGAGGTGGCCCTGCAACGCGGCCACTCCCACCAGCCAGGCCGTAGCCGCCACGCGCCAGGGGCGCGGCGCGCCGTGGGCCAGGCTAACCAGGCCATGGGCGGCAACGACGATCATCAGCAGCGCGCTGAGCGCATCGGCGCGGAGCAGCCCATCCCAGACGGCCAGGGGCGCGGCGCGGGCCAGCCCGGCCAGTGTCAGGCCGGTGGCAAGCAAGCATAACAGCAGGGCAAGGGAGGCGTTTCTCACGATGGCAATTCTACGCAGCTTGTAAACCCGTCAGGTGCGGCGCCGGGAGCTTCCCCGGCGCCGAGCGCGATCCCCTGCCGCGCCTGACAGGTCTGGACCTTCACGACAGACGTAGGATTACTACACCATCCACAACCGGCGCCAACTATCGTCTGACCCCGCCCGCCAGCTCCTGGCGGCGGTAGCGGCAATGATCGCAGTAGACCACCCGATAGCCGGCTACGGTAGCGCGGCGCAGCGGGCCGCCGCAGTGCGGACAGGTAAGCGACAGAAGACCGCCCGCCCCGGTGACGACCGCTTCCTGGTGGGGGGCTACGGTGGGGGGCGTGGCAGAAGGGGGCGGAGGGGGCGCGGGTGGGGGCGCGACAGACGGGTCCTCCCGGGGCGCGGGACGCGCGGATGCTGGCGCGGGGGCAACCGGCCGCGCGGGCGCCGGCGGCGCAAAGCCCCAGAGGTCGCTCAGCCGCTCGACGAGCCGGGCATAATCGGCGGCGCCGCGGGAGCGCGGATCGTACTCGTAGATCGTCTTGCCCTGGGCCGACGACTCCGACAGGCGCACATTGATGCGAATGGGAGCGGTGACCAGGCTGCCGTACCGCTCGCGCAACTGTTCGAGCAACTCTACCGACTGGCGTGTGCGCGCATCGAAGAGGGTCGGCACGATCGCCCGCAGGCTGCCGGCGCTGCCTTTGACCCGGCTGAGCTGCACCACGAGCATTTCCAGGCCCCGCACGGCAAACGGCTCGACGGTCGTCGGCACGATCACATCGCTGGCCGCGTGCAGCGCGTTGAGATTCAGGACCGTCAGCGAGCCGCCGCAGTCGACAAAGATAAAATCGTACTCCGAACGCAGCGGGCGAAGGATCTGTTCAAGCACCCGCGGCCAGTCGGGCCGCCGGGCAATCGTCGGCTGGGCCGTGAGCAAGGTCGCATCGGCGGCGATCAGGTCGAGATTGTGGCGCGCGGGGGTGCGGCAATCAGCGGCGCGCGCGCCGTCAACCAGGGCCTCGTAGAGCGTGCGACGCGGGCTGACCCCAAGGGCCATCGCTAGGTTGCCCTGAGCGTCCACGTCCACCAGCAGCACACGCGCGCCTTTGAGCGCCAGACCGGCGCTGAGGTTCACTACCGTGGTGGTCTTGCCGATTCCGCCTTTCAGGTTGGTGACAGCGACGATACGGCCCATGGGCAACCTGGTTTCACTTGATGTTTATGTTAAGCCACGCGGCTGCGCCCTGCACCGCACAGCAATGGTGGGCGTGCGCGTTTTCCCGGGGGCCGCGCCTTCCTGGAGCCTCCCGCGGGGGGCCTATGCTCACCCCGGGGTGGTTTTGGGCGGGTTGCCCTCTCCCGGAGCCTCCTGTGCCTTCGGCACGCATACCGGCAAGTGTAGTGCAATCATCGGGGTGTGTCAACTAGCGTGGATGGCCATCTCAGGGCCTGCCGGCGGCGCGACGGAGCATATCGAGGAGCACTGTCAGACCGATCAGCACCAGCACTCCCGGCCAGAAGAGACGTGGCACGGTAAACAACACACCCAGCCCAAAGAGCCAGATGACACTGAACAGGCCCTCCATGATCCGCCCGCTCATGGCTTTGACGGCAAAGACCGTCACGCCGATCACGAAGAGGATGGCCGGCCAGATGGGCACGCGGGTGAGCATGAGCACCCCGAAACCGATCAGAAACACGGCCAGACCGATAACCTCGCGGCCAGGGCCGGCGCGCCGTATGGACGACGGGGGCGCGAGCGGCTCGGTGGAACGGGCCAGACGTTCCGGCATGGTGACCCCGGGGATGGGGACAGGACCCTTGATCAGCGCGCCGCAGCGCACGCAGTACGCGGCATGGGCAGGATTGGCGGCGCCGCAAACGCCGCAGATAAGCGCATCGGCGGTAGCTCTGGGGAGCGCGGTGGTCGCGCCGGTGGCCGCGGGCCGCAGGCTGACCCCGCACTCGATGCAGAACAGCGCGTCGTCGGGCACTTCCGCGCCACAAGACGGGCACTTCATTGGTTTTCTCCCTGGATATTAGACCAGGCAACCCGGCTTCCCCAGGTTCCCGGTTTGAGGTGGGTTATGGTCTTTGAGTACATAATCGGGTATAGCCCGCGCAGGCGGGCTTCGCATCCCCTAGCCGAGGGCGTATGGTCTTTGAATACATACTCCGCCCTAGCCCGCGCAGGCGGGCTTCGCATCCCCTAGCCGAGGGCGTATGGTCTTTGAATACATACTCCGCTCTAGCCCGCGCAGGCGGGCTTCGCATCCCATAGCCGAGGGCTTTAGCCCCACGGCCAGCCCGGCATAGCGGATGCATTGCTCAAAGACCATCAGCCCCACGGCCAGCCCGGTATACTGGACTAATTTCTCAAAGACCATAACCCGGGGGTAAACAGTTACACTTTCCCCGGCTACAGGCGCAGGCATTGTTCGGCCTCCGCCTGCATAGCGGCTGCGGCCTCGGCCTGGTTGAGCGCGCCGTCGAGCAGGTGCGGCAACCAGCCATCAATGGCAGAGAGGACGCAGCGCGCCGCGGGCGTTGGCGGGAGACCGGGGGCCGCGGCGACGCCGGAGGCCATGGCGGCCAGGAGCGGGTCGGCGGCAACGTTCGCCGCCTCCAGCGCGCTAGCGCGAGCCGGCAGACGGGCGAGCGTAGCGGGAATGCGCGCCTGCGTCGCGGGTTCCAGCAGCCACCCCGCGAACGCGCGCGCCCGCTCCAGATCCTTCCCGGAGAGGTCCCGCTGAAAGAGCAAGTACGTGCCCCCAAGCAGACCGGGCGCGGGCCTGCCGGTCGCCGGGACCACCGGCAGCGGGGCGATGCCCAGATCCAGGGTAGCGCTGATCTGCCGGTAGCGCGGCAGCGCCCAGTCTCCATCAATGGCGAACGCGGCGTAGCCCTGGGCGAACAGGCGCTGTCCGCGCTGATACCCCGCGCCGCTGTCTGGCGCGGCGGCGTACAACTCGCGCAGCAAGCCCAGCGCGGCAACCATTTCTGGCGTATCCAGGCTGATGGTCCGGCCATCGGGCGCCAGGGGCGCGCCGCCGAAGGCATAGAGCCACGGCAAGAGCCAGCGCGCCTCGTCCCAGGCCATCACCAGGCCGGCAACGTCCTTCGTCGCGGCGGCCCGCGAGCGGGCGATCAGCGCATCGCTGGTGACAGGCGCCTCGGGCGTCAGGGCGCGATTGTAGAGCAACAGCAGGCTATGGCGCCCGGCCAGCGGCACGCCCCAGAGCCGATCGCCGGCGGTAGCGGCAGTCAGCAAGGCCGGCAGCGTATCGTCCGGCGCCACCACCCCTGGCGGCTGCACCTGCCCATCGGCAAGCAGCCCCGCCAGGAGTTCCTGGTCGCCCCAGAACAGATCCGGCAGCGGATCGCCCACGAGCGTGGCCGTCGCCAGACTCAGGCGCAACCCATCGGCAGGACGGGCGCGTACCTCCAGCGGTGTACCGGTGCTGGCGGTAAACTCGCGCGCCAGCCCCCGCACACCTTCGAGGGCCGGTCCCTCCTCGGCGACCCAGAGGGCTAGCGGGCGCGGTGCCGGGGTAGCGATGGGGGGCGGTGGGGAAGGGGAGGCCGCTGGCCCAGGTTGGGCCGCGGCGCGGGTGGGCGCGGGCGACGCCGTGGGCGCGGGAGCCGGCGCGCCGCCACAGGCGACCAGGGCTAGCAGCGCCAGCAGGAGCGCCAGGCCCTCCCACGGGCGGGGGCGTGGGGAAACCCGGTTTCCCCACACCTCTCTCCGAGAGCTTATGTTCACATTAGACCCTCATGCGGCTGCGCCGCACACTGACGGGATGAACATACTTCCTGGAAGGGCGTGGCCCTCCCAAACCCTCCCGCGGGCGGGGACGTGGGGAAACCCGGTTTCCCCCTCCCCCTGCGCACGGGCCAGGCCCTCCCGCGGGCGGGGACGTGGGGAAACCCGGTTTCCCCACACCCCTCAGGGCTGCGCCCACCCAAACCCTCCCGCGGGCGGAGACGTGGGGAAACCCGGTTTCCCCCTTCCCCTGCGTAAGGCCAGGCCCTCCCGCGGGCGGGGACGTGGGGAAACCCGGTTTCCCCACACCCCTCAGGGCTGCGCCCGCCACACCCTCTCATCGGGTAGGGGAAGGGGAAACCCGGTTTCCCCTTCCCACTGCGGGAGGGCCAGGCCTTCCACTCCTCCCCGCCGGGAGGCGAGCGCGTCACTCCCGTCACCTAAAGATTATACAGGATCAGCGCCCGATCTCTCCGGATTGGATACATCCAACACTGCGCCGGCGGCGTATCAATGGTAATACGGAGTCGCACAGTACGAAGGAGTCGCCCATGATGCGCAGACTTGTTCTGACCCTGATCGCCCTGCTCATGATCGCCGTCGCCGCCCCGGCGACCAATGCCCAGACCATGAACATGGTCCGGGTGATGCACGCTTCGCCAGACGCTCCGGCCGTTGACGTGTACGTCAACGGGCAGGCGGTGCTTACCAACGTGCCGTTCTTCGCCGTAAGCAACTACCTGAGCCTGCCCGACGGCAACTACAACGTGGCGGTCACCCCGGCCGGAAAGCCCGAGTCGGAGGCCGTGCTGCGCGCCACCCTGAACGTGCGCGGCGGCTACACCGGCACGGTGGCGGCGGTCGGGTTCCTCAAGAACATCGAGGCCGCCCTCTTCGAGGACAACCTCGGCCCGGTTCCGGCGGGCAAGGCGCGCGTGCGGATCATCCACGCCAGCCCCAATGCTCCGGCGGTGGACATCAAGCTAGCCGGCACGAGCACCGTGGTGGTGGCGAACGCGCCGTTCAAGGCTGCGGCCACGGTCGAGGTTGACGCGGGCACCTACCAGTTCGACATCAGCCCGGCCGGCCAGAGCGCGGTGGTCTTCACCACGCCGGCCCTGCGCTTCGAGAACGGCTGGGTGTACACGCTCGTGGCGACAGGTGACCTGAACAAGAACTTCTGGGTGCAGTCGCGGGTTGACAAGGTCGGGCCGTAGGACACGATTGTACACCTGCGTTACCGTCCTGGAGGGGCGCGGGGAGGCTCTGCTTCCCCGCGCCCCTCTTTCACCCGCGGCGGGTGCGCCCTGGCGAAGCCAGCATAGGCCTGCCGCCACGGGTTGAACAAAAGCATTGCGGAGGGCAACGCCCTCCGCGCTTCCTCCGCACGGCGCCGCAAAGGAACGGCAGGACCGCCCGCTTGCAGTTTCAGTGCGCTCATGCGCCAGGGCGCATCGTTTCGGGCATCTGCACGGCCACGACCTCGCCGCGCACGGTCACCTCGCCCTCAGCCACGATCCACGCCTCCACCACCACCTTGCGCCCCTTTACCTCTTTGACCCGACCGCGCACCTCGAGCACGCCGCCAAGGGGCGTCGGGCGCAGGTAGTTGACCTGCAACGACCCCGTCACAAAGCGGAGCGGGGGATCGCTGCCCATTGGTCGTCCGGCGGCCCGGTAGGCCGCGGCCGAGGCCGTGCCGGTGCCGTGGCAATCGATCAACGAAGCCAGCAAACCGCCGTAGACGTAGCCAGGAATGGCGGTGTGGTACGGTCGCGGGGTGAAATAGGCCACCGTCTCCTCACCATCCCAGGCGCTCTTGATCTGCAAGCCGCGCTCGTTCAGACGCCCGCAGCCGTAGCAGTGGCTCAACTCATCGGGGTAGTAATCCTGGAAATAGCCTGTTTCGCTCATCGGGACGCTCCTCGCCATCCCGGGCAGACTCAAAAAGGGCCGGGCGGCGTCCCGCTACGGCCCTGGAAGCATCGTCACCGAGCAACTGTTCACACGTGGAGGAACACACGCCCCTGGGAGCGAGGGCGTCCCGCCCGCGTGGCGTTTCCGCGGGCAAGCTGCCCGCGCCCCCGGGAGCCATGTGAACACGTACATTACCGACTACTGCTGGATCGCGGGGTGGGCCACAAGGTAGTCCAGCGCGTCCTGAACCGTCTCGATCTTCTCAGCGTCGTCATCGCTGATTTCGATATCGAACTCTTCCTCGATGGACATAATCAGTTCCACCAGGTCGAGCGAGTCGGCCTTGAGATCCTTGGCGAACGAGGCGCCAGGCACCACCTGCGTTTCATCAACGCCGAGCTGTTCGGCGACAATTTTGCGCAGACGCTCTTCGATATCGGCTGCTTGCATATCACACCCTTTCATCTCACCCGACGGACACTGCGCGCGCCGGTGACGCGCATCACGACTCCTCGGACCGGGGGCGATAGCGCAGCACCACCGTGCCGAGGACGCCGTTCACAAAGCGACTGGAATTATCGCTGCCGAACTGCTTGGCCAGTTCCACCGCCTCATTGATCACCGCCTTTACCGGCGTGCGTTCACGATCATCCACCAGCAACTCATAGAGCGCGATACGCAAGATCGCCTTATCTACGCCGGGCATCTGGGTGATGGGCCAGTTTGGGGCGGCCTCTTCGATGATCCGGTCCAGGTAGGAGCGATGCTCCCAGACGCCAAAGACCAGATTGCGCAGAAAGCGTTCGCCATCAGCGGCGAAGGACTCCTCTTCGAGGCGGCGCTCATAGACCACATCAATGGGGTGGTCGGTAGCATCCACCTCAAAAAGGATCTGCAGCGCGGCGATGCGGACGCGATGACGCAGACTACCCACGCAGGACCTCCCGAGCGTGCAGCAAGCGACCTTTTTGCCGCCTGTGAGCCGCCGATGCGCGCCAGGCGGGCCGCGCTGGAGGGCAAGGACGACCCGACCGGTTACACAGCGGCGGCGGCAGAGCGCTCTTCCTTCCAGGTGCGGAGCAACTCGCCGACATAGGCCGTATGATGACGAACGGCGCGAAACTCCGGGTCGTCGATCAGCGCCAGTTGGAAGGGGATGGTTGTTTTGATCCCCGTAATCACACACTCATTGAGCGCCCGGCGCATGCGATTGAGGGCATCATCGCGGGTTTCGCCCCAGGTGATTATTTTCGCCAGCAGCGAGTCGTAGTGTCGCGGCGGAGTGTAGCCCGCGTAGAGATGCGAGTCGACGCGCACCCCGGGGCCGCCGGGCGGCAGATAGAACTCTACGTCGCCGCCGGCCGGGAGGAAGTCCCGCTCGGGATCTTCCGCGTTAATACGACACTCCACGGCATGCCTTGCTAGTGTAATATCATTTTGTTGCAGCGTCAAGCGTTCTCCAGAGGCGATCAGCAATTGCCAGCGCACCAGATCCACGCCGGTGACCATTTCGGTCACCGGGTGTTCAACCTGAATGCGCGTATTCATCTCAATGAAGTAATACTTCCCCTCCTGATCCATGAGAAATTCAAGCGTTCCAGCATTCACATAGCCAATAGAGGCGATACCGCGCACGGCATCGGCGCCCATCTTCGCCCGCACCTCGGGGGTGACGATCGGCGAAGGGGCCTCCTCGACGATCTTCTGGTGGCGGCGCTGGGCCGAGCAGTCGCGTTCACCGAGGTGGATAGCGTGGCCGTAGCGGTCGGCGAGCACCTGAATCTCGACGTGGCGCACCTTCGTGAGGTACTTCTCCAGGAGCAGATCGCCGCGCCCGAAGGCCGCCTCGGCCTCGGCCCGCGCGGTGGGATAGGCGCGCACGAGATCGCCCTCGTCATAGGCCACGCGCATGCCGCGCCCGCCGCCGCCCGCGGAGGGCTTGAGCAGCACCGGGTAGCCGATCTGCCGCGCAATCTCGAGCGCCTCTTCAAGATTGCGCAACTCGCCTTCCGAACCGGGCACCGTGGGAACCCCCGCGGCGCGCATCGTCTGGCGTCCGATGGCCTTATCGCCCATCAGGCGCATCGTCTCGGCGGAGGGGCCGACGAAGGTCAGTTTGACATCGGCGCACATCTCGGCGAAGTAGGGGTTCTCGGAGAGAAAGCCATAGCCGGGATGCACGCCATCGCAACCGGTAATCAGGGCGGCGGTGATCAGGGCGGGCGGGTTGAGGTACGATTTGGCGGCGGCGGCCGGACCAATGCAGACCGCTTCATCGGCCAGGCGCACGGCGAGCGAGTCGCGGTCGGCCTCGCTGTAGGCGACAACGCTCTTGATGCCCAGTTCCTGGCATGCGCGAACGATCCGAACCGCAATTTCACCCCTGTTGGCGATGAGGACTTTGTTGAGCATACTGGCCCCGGAGTATCAGCCGTCCATGCGGCTCGCGCCGCACAACGACGGAATGAACATAGGTTGTTCTTAGGAGGGCTACGCCCTCCCAGACCCTCCCACCGGGTGGGGGAGGGGGAAACCGGATTTCCCCACACCCCTCGCCGAGGGCGTATGGTCACGTGAGACGGTCATGTGCGTGGCGCACAACGCCCGATGCTGGGAGCGCGGGCGTCCCGCCCGCATCGCGTCTCCGCGGGCACGGTGCCGGCCCCCTCCCTGACCCGCCCCCGCCGGGGGCGGGAACCCGGCGCCTCCCCCCGCCGGGGGGAGGCTGGGAGGGGGGCTGAACGCTGCGAACGATGGTCACCTCAGCTACAGCATCACCATCCCACCATCGATGGCAAAGGTCTGGCCGGTGATATAGGCCGCCGCGTCGGAGGCGAGGAAGCAGACCAGATCGGCCACCTCCTCGGGGCGCCCGAAGCGCCCGAGCGGAACGGCATCGAGAATGGCCTTGCGGGTATCCTCGCCGAGGGCGTGGGTCATGTCGGTTTCAATAAAGCCGGGCGCGACGGCATTGACCGTGACGTTACGACCGGCCATTTCGCGGGCGGTAGCGCGGGTAAAGCCGATGATGCCGGCCTTGGCGGCGGCGTAATTGGCCTGACCGGCATTACCGATCAGACCGATCACCGAGGCCAGGTTGATGATGCGCCCGCCGCGCTGCCGGCCCATGGGGCGCAGGGCGGCGCGGGTGCAGAGAAACGTCCCGCGCAGGTTGGTATTGATCACCTCGTCGAAATCGGCGTCCTTCATGCGCAGGATCAGCGTATCCCGGGTGATCCCGGCATTATTGACCAGAATATCCAGCCGCCCAAAGCCATCGAGGGCGCTCTTGACCAGCAGGTCGGCCGCCCCGGCCTGGGCGACATCAGCCTGCACGGCGCGCGCCTGCCCGCCCGCGGCGCCGATCGCCGCCACCGTCGCCTCGGCGGCGGCGGCGTTATCACGGTAGTTAACGATCACCGCCGCGCCGGCAGCGGCGAGTGTCACGGCGATGGCGCGCCCGATACCGCGGCTCGCGCCGGTCACCACCGCCACCCGGCCTCCCAGATCGATCTTCATCGCCCCTGTCACTCCGTCCGCGCTGCGTTGCCGGGCCGAAGGGCTGGCACCTGAGCGTGCGCCCTGTCATCCTTCGGCTATCTCGAACAGCGTCTGCCCGTTGATCGCCACCAGGTTCCGGCGCCCGGCGGCCGCTTTGAGGGCATCGGGCGTATAATCGGTCGAGGTGATCACCACCCCCTTGCGAATATCCTGGCGCTTCATGTCCTGCACCAGGCTCTCGATCGTCCCTGGGCGGACCTTATCGGCCACGGTGAGGCGCAGGAGGAAGCGTTCCCCCTCATACTCCATTTCGATGTCAAGGTGCTTATCCTTGTCGATGAAGCGATAATCCTTGAACACAAAGCCCTTCTTGCGGTAGAGGGCCACCACGTATGAGCCAAGCTGGGGCAACGAGAGGCCCTGCAGATCCTCAAGGGTACGCACCACGCCAGGGCGTTCGAGGCGCCCGCCGCGCTCGGCGATCTGCCGCTGGGTCTCACGGTTGCGCTGCTCGGCGCGGCCGGCCATCACCGTGCCGAACGCGGGGAAGGGGATGAGGGCAAAGAGGGAGAACGAGGCATACACGAACAGCAGTTCGTCGAAGCTCACCGGGGCCGGCGGCCTGTCGGCGCGCAGTTGCAGCACGGGCATCGGCACGACGCCGGCGACGCCCAGGGCGCCATAGATCGCCGCGAACGCCAGGCCAAAGAGAAAGCCGCTGATCCCTAGCACGAACCCGTGGGCAAGATAATCGCCCTTGACGCGGCGACCCAGGAACAGCCCCGCCATCACCGGCACGATGCCGGCGAGGATCTGCAGCACATTGCTGGCCAGGAACAGGGCGCACCAGGCCAGGGCCATCAGCGCGGCCACCAGCAGCGTCTGCCCCCACTCGACCCGCGCGAACGAGGCCCCGATGCGCTGCATCAGCGGCGCGCGCGCCGGTTGCCCGGCGCCATCCGCCGGGGCGGCGGGAGCGGCCTCGGTGGCGCGCTCTTCCGATTTGGCATCTACGCTCATCGAAATCTCTCCCCGAAGGGCGCGCCACGCGCGCGGGCCGACGCCCGCCACGCCGGCGGATTATGAGTTTTCAAGCAGTTCATCAACCGCCTCGCGCAACTTGCCGATGTCGGCGAAGGAGCGATAGACCGACGCGAAACGAATGTACGCCACCTCATCGAGATCGCGCAGGCGGCGCATCACTTCATCGCCGATCATGGTGCTGCTGACCTCCTGCTCGTCGGTGGCCATAATCGCCGCCTCGACATCGTTGACCAACTGTTCGAGTTGCTGCGCCGAGACAGGGCGGCGGTAGCAGGCTGTGCGCACGCCGCGCATCACCTTCTCGCGGTCGTAGGGTTCGCGCTCGCCGTCTTTCTTCACCACGGTCAGGCTCACCGACTCGACCCGCTCGTAGGTCGTGAAGCGGCGGCTGCAATGCCGGCACTTCCGGCGCCGGCGAATGATCTCGCCGTCGTTCAGCTTGCGGGTGTCGAGCACATCGGTATCAGGATGTTGGCAGTAGGGACAGCGCATAACGAACCCGGACCCGCCGTTGCGATTCGGTCTGCTAGCGCATTATAGCACAGGGAGGGCTTGCGCCTCGCCCGCCTTCGCGGTAGCATGACCTCAGTGTCGCGTCGGAACCCCGCGCATAGGTTGTCCCTGGGAAGGCGCGGCCCTCCCAAACCCTCCCACCGGGTGGGGGGATGGGGAAACCAGGTTTCCCCATCCCCCTGCGTGAGGGCTGCGCCCTCCCAGAGCCTCCCGCGGGGGGTGTATGTTCACCCCGGCCATCCGCAATCTGCGATCGCTCTGGCACCCGGCGCGGGACGCCGGGTGCCAGCAGGAGCAGTCACGTGAATGATCCCACCCGCACGATCCGCGTGATCGCCTTTCGAACGCCCTTTGTGGCCTTCGAGACCCGTTCGTGGCATCCGCCGCTGAATGTCTACGAAACCGACGAGGGTCTGGTTATCGTTGCCGATCTGGCGGGTGTGAATCCTTCCGATCTGCAAGTGCATGTGAAACCAACCCTGATTGTCGTCGAGGGCCAGCGCCAGTTGGCGCCCCCCGCCGGTCTGCGGCGCATTCACCGCATGGAGATCGGCGCCGGGCGCTTCAACGTGGAAGTGCCGCTCTCCGCGCCCATCGATCCGGAACGCTCCGAGGGTCACTATCGCAACGGCCTGCTGGAGATCATCCTGCCCTACGCCAGCGATCCGCCGCAGCGCGTGGTGGTCATTCACATCGAGGGAGGGCTGTGATGAGCAACCCCGCGGCCACCCCGGATAAGCCGGCGGCCCCTGGCGGCGTGGAGATCCCCGCCAGTATGCCCATCCTGGCGCTGCCCAACGGCGTGCTCTTCCCCGGCGCCGTGCTGCCCCTGGCCGTCGGGGGCGATCCCTGGGTGCGCCTGGTGGACGATGCCGCGCTGGGGTCGCGCTTTATTGGCCTGTTCCTGCGCACCACGCCCGGCGAGCACTTCGACCCGGCCACCCTGGCCGCCACTGGCTGCGCGGCACAGATCGCGCGCCTGCTGCGCCAACCCGACGGCAGTGTGCAGATGCTGCTCGAGGGCCACGCCCGTATCGCCATCGAGCAGATCGTCACCACCGCGACCTATCCCGTCGCCCGTGTGCGGGTGCTCACCGAGCCGCCCCCCGACGCCGAGACCGAGCAGCTTGCCCGCACGGCGCGGGTGGCCTTCGAGGAGGTGGTGCGCCTCAGCCCTTCGCTCCCCGATCAACTCGCCATCATCGCCGCCAACATCCCCAACCCCGGCACCCTCGCCGATATGATCGCCGCCAATCTGGGGCTACGCCCGGCGGAACAGCAACAGGTCCTCGACACCCTGGACATGTCGGCCCGGCTGCGCCTGGTGATCGGCTTCCTGGAGCGCGAACGGCAACTCCTGGATATCGCCAATCGCACCCGCGAAGACATGGCCCGCAGCCAGCGCGAGTATGTGCTGCGCCAGCAACTCGAAACGATCAAGAAAGAACTGGGCGAGACCGACGAGCGCGGCGCCGAGATTGCCGACCTGCGCAAGCGCCTCGAAGAAGCGGGCATGCCCGAAGCGGCGCGCCGCGAGGCCGAGCGCGAACTGGCGCGCCTGGAGCGCATGCCCCCCGGCGCCGCCGAGTATACCGTCAGCCGCACTTACCTGGACTGGCTCCTCGGCCTGCCCTGGAACAAGGGCACCCGCGACAATCTGGATCTCGAGCGCGCCCAACGCATCCTCGACGAGGATCATTACGACCTGGAGCAGATCAAGGAGCGCATCATCGAGTTCCTCGCCGTGCGCCGCTTGCAGTTCGAGCAGGGCGACACCGAGGCCCGCAGCCCCATCCTCTGCTTCGTCGGCCCGCCCGGGGTGGGGAAGACCAGTCTGGGGCAGAGCATCGCCCGCGCCCTGGAGCGCAAGTTCGTGCGCGTCGCCCTCGGCGGCATCCGCGACGAGGCCGATATTCGCGGCTTTCGCCGCACCTACATCGGCGCCATCCCCGGCCGGATCATCCAGGGCATCAACAGCGCCGGCAGCAACAATCCCGTGCTGATGCTCGATGAGGTGGATAAGATCAGCGCCGGCATTCAGGGCGACCCGGCCGCCGCGCTGCTCGAACTGCTCGACCCGGCCCAGAACAGCACCTTTGTCGATCGTTACCTGGACGTGCCCTTCGACATGAGCCGGGTGCTCTTCATCTGCACCGCCAATCAGCTTGACACCGTCCCCGGCCCGCTCCTCGACCGTATGGAGGTGCTGACCCTGGCCGGCTACACCGAGCAGGAAAAGCTCCACATCGCCCGGCGCTACCTCATCCCCCGGCAGGTGCAGGCCAACGGCCTGGCCCCCCGCGCCCCCGCCTCCGCGCCCGCCGCCCCCGGCGAGACGCCCCCGAGCAACCTGCCCGACCAGGAGGCGCTGGAACGCGGCCATGCCCCCGCGTTGACCGACGCGGCCCTGCGGCGCCTGGTGCGCGAGTACACCCTCGAGGCCGGCGTGCGCGACCTGGAGCGGCGCATCGGGACGATCTACCGCAAAATGGCCACCCGTCGCGCCACCGGCAAGCCCCTCCCCGAACGCATTGACGGCTCCGACCTCGAGGACCTGCTCGGCCCGCCCCGGCGCCACGGCAGCATGATCCTCGGCGACGATGAGGTCGGCGTGGTCACCGGTCTGGCCTGGACGCCGGCGGGCGGCGATGTCTTGCTGGTCGAGGCCAGTGTCATGCCCGGCAACGGCCAGTTGATCCTCACCGGCCAGCTCGGCGACGTGATGCGCGAGTCGGCCCGCGCCGCGCTGACCTACGCCCGCTCGCGGGCCGGCGACCTCGCCATCGACCCCGACACGTTCCAGAAGCGCGACATGCACGTCCACGTGCCCGCCGGCGCCGTGCCCAAAGATGGCCCCTCGGCGGGGATCACCATTGCCTGCGCCATGATCTCCGCCCTCACCGGGCGCAAGGCCCGCAAGCGCGTGGCTATGACCGGCGAGATCACGCTGCGCGGCAGGGTGCTGCCGATCGGCGGCCTCAAGGAGAAGCTCCTGGCCGCCCAGCGCGTCGGGGTCACCCGCGTGCTCATCCCCCGCGACAACGAACCCGACCTGCGCGATGTGCCCGAAGAGACCCGCGCCGCGCTGGAGATCATCCTGGTGGAGCACATGGATCAGGTCGTTCCCCAGGTGCTCTATCCTGCGGAGGCGCCCGTAGCCGCACCTGTATGAATGTGTTAGCACAACCATGGCGCTCTATGTTATTCGACCACGCAATGCGCTCGTCGTGCGCGCCGCGAACCTGATCGGCACGGGTTTTACTGAACTGGCGCGCGCGGCACAGATCGCCGCAGCGCAGGAATTGCAGCAGCAGGATCCTGTTCAACAGGAACTGGAGGCATGGTTCGAGGAAAAACCGGATCGCGTCCGGTTCTATGGGTCCGTAACCGGCAACCGGATCGTTGAACTGGACGCAGAGGAGGTCGAACAACTGCGCCAGGAGATCCCCGGCGCAATGGTCATTGCCGATCAATCCATCAGTGTCATTCATCCACGCCAGACAGCCGGGCGCAAGGCTAGCCTCGATCACGGCGACTACTGGCACCTGCATGTCATTGGTCTCGAAGCGGCGCGCACCAATGGCTTTCGAGGCACCGGCCGCGACGTGCGCGTGCTGGTGCTCGATACCGGCATTGATCCAACTCATCCCGAATTGCAGGGCAACATCGAGCAGGCGTGGCTATTCGACCAGAAGACGTTGCAACCCAGGCCGATTACGAGTTATGATAGTGATGGTCACGGAACCCACGTGACGGGCCTGATCTGCGGCAAGACGGTCGGGGTTGCGCCCGAGGCGCGGATCTGGAACGGGCTGATGCTGCCCCATCGCCGGGGCACCATCGCGAATTTTGTCATGGCCCTCGAATGGGCCGCGCAGCACCCGGAAATCCAGATCGTCAATATCTCCGCCGGTATCCACGGCTACGTGGACGATCTGCACGACTCCATCGCCACGCTCTTAAGCGTGGGCGTGCTGGTGGTCTGCGCAACAGGCAACGAGGGAGTGAACCAGACGCGCAGCCCTGGTAATTATGTCGAGGTACTCTCTGTGGGGGCCACAACCCGTCAGGGGCGGGTTGCCAGTTTCAGTAGCAGCGGCGTCCTGGTCGTGAATAATCACCAGTACAGTGTTCCCGATGTGGTGGCTCCGGGAGCGGGCGTGTTTTCGAGTGTCATGGGTGGAGGATACGAAGCTTGGGACGGAACTTCAATGGCAACGGGAATCGTCTCCGGTCTCGCCGCGCTTATCCTGGAACGCTATCCAGCCATTCGCGTACCCGACTTGCTCGATACCATCATGAACACCAGTCAACAACTCCAGCAGGTCGCCGCGCGGCAAGGGTACGGTCTCGTGCAGGTAGTGGCAGCATTATGAAACTTACAGGGATCGATACGAGCAAGGTTGACGTCCAGTTGAGAAAGGCCCTGCGCAGCGCGCATCCCGATGATGTCCTGCGCGTGGTGATGACTTTACAGCCGGAGTCATCGTCTGAAACCGGCATGCCAGAGTTTGAACTGGACCCTGCACAGTTCCGGTCGCGTGAGGAGTATCGCCGGGAGTTGATCGCCGCGCGCCAGCGGAAAATGGATGCGGCGCTCCACGACACCCGTGAGGAACTGGCGCGTCTCCTGCCGGAGGTGCATGGCGGTCAGTTGAGCCACACCGTGGTCGTCGAAGGTCCCGCCAGACAGGTTATCTCGGCGCTGCAGCTTTCTGGCGTGAGCCAGGCCTGGCTCGATCAGCCATTACAGCTCGTCGAGCCACGGCGGTCTTCGCGCAAGGATGGGTGAGCCCCTAAGACGGGTGAGCGCGGGAGGGCGCGCATTGCGATGCTGCCCGCGGCGCAAGGCCACCTAACGCCGCGTCCGCTCCGTTACCACGATTGCCCGCGGGCCGCCGGCATTGAAGACGCACCCTTCGGCCCGCGGACCGCAATGCCCGCATCCGCGACCGCACGGCCCCCCGGCGCTAGCTTGCAGACGCCCTTTGCGCACCCAGAAGGCGATCATTCCCTCCAGCGCACTGCGCTCGATCCCCAGGCGCCGGCTCAACTCGTCGAGCGACACCGGGCCGCTGGTTGTCTCCAGCGCCTGTAGGACTTGTTGTAACACCTGGGCCTCCTCGCTAGAGGGCTGCGCCCTCACCTTCCCAGGGGCGGGGGCGGGGGGAAACCTGGTTGCCCCACACCCCTGGGGCCTATGTTCACGTCAGCCGTCCATGCGGCTCCGCCGCGCACCGACGGGATGAAAAAAAGGTTCTTCCTGGGAGGGCTTTGCCCTCCCAGACCCTCCCAGGGGGCGGGGCCTGGGTGCGCGGGCCTCCGGCCCGTGTCCGCTGAGGTATGGGGAAACCCGGTTTCCCCATCCCCCCTGCTTTAGCAGCCTATGTTCACGTCAGCCGTCCATGCGGCTCCGCCGCGCACCGAAGGGATGAAAAAAAGGTTCTTCCTGGGAGGGCTTTGCCCTCCCAGACCCTCCCAGGGGGCGGGGCCTGGGTGCGCGGGCCTCCGGCCCGCGTCCGCTGAGGTATGGGGAAACCCGGTTTCCCCACCCCCCCTGCTTTGCAGCCTATGTTCACGTCAGGACGTAAGCGGTCGCCTTCCGGCGGGGAGGGGTCCATCAACCGGTTGTTGCCCGCCCGCGGCGGGAGGGCTGCGGGGGTTGCGCCAGGCCACCTGGCCGCCGCGGGCGGGAAAAGGGGTATGCGGGGAGGCTGCGCCTCTCCGCGCCCCTCCACCGCGAACATGGGGGTGTGGAGCAACGGTCAAGCTAGAACCCCCGATCCTGAACCATTGCCTCACGTTGAAAGCCCACCTTACCCTCCCAGCAAGCGTCCGCCCTGAAACACCAGCAGCGCCGCCAGCCAGGCCACGGCGAACTGCCCGACGATGCTGACCCACATCCACCGGCTGCCGAACTCGTGGCGCGCCGCGGCCACGGCGGTCATACAGGGGGTGTAGAGCAGCACAAAGATCATGAAGGCCAGCGCGGCCAGGGCCCCGTGGCCGCCGCTGCTGGCCTCGAAGCCCGCCCGCACCGCGGCGGCGAGACCTTCGGGCGCGGCCTCTTCCTCAGGGGCCTCCAGCGTGATCCCCACGACCCCTGGCAACGCCCGCAGCGCATCACCCGTGGCGCTGACCAGCCCGCCAGCGATGCCCAGCAGATCCTCGCCGAAGGTTGTCGGCGTCGCCTCAGCGTCCTCGTCCGGCCCCGCCACGGCATACGTCTGTCCCAGGGTGCTGACGACCACCTCTTTCGCCACGAAGCCGGTCAACAGGGCGCCGCTGGTCTCCCAGCCGCCGAAGCCCAGCGGCGCGAAGAGCGGCGCCGCCGCGCCGGAGAGGGCCGCGAAGGCGCTCTGATCCACGGGCGTATCGGCGAAGCGGCCCG
This sequence comes from Chloroflexaceae bacterium, assembly GCA_034434655.1. GTDB lineage: Bacteria > Chloroflexota > Chloroflexia > Chloroflexales > Chloroflexaceae > JACAEO01. The sequence continues at coordinate 15,231 of DAOTYR010000138.1, read as the reverse complement.
CGCCCCGCACCGGCAGCGCCAGCAACAACCAGACCACGATGCTCGTCGCCAGGATGATCGTCGTGGCCTTGCGCAGAAACGCCGCCGTGCGCTCCCACATCTGCCGCCAGACGCCCCGCGGCGTTGGCAGGCGGTAGGGCGGCAGCTCAAGCACGAACGGCGCGGGGGGCTGGTTGTGGAACAGGGTGCGCCGGAGGAGCATGCCGACCACGATCGCCACCACGATCCCGGTGAGGTAGAGGCCGAAGATCACCAGTCCCGCATGGGCGGGGAAGAAGATCGCCGCGATCAGCACATAGACGGGCAGGCGCGCGCTGCAGCTCATAAACGGCACCAGCAGGCCCGTCAGAATGCGGTCACGCCGGCTATCGAGGGTGCGGGTGGCGTAAATAGCCGGCACCGAGCAGCCGAAGCCGACGATCATCGGCAGGAAGCTCTTGCCGTGCAGCCCCAGGGCGTGCATCAGCCGGTCCATCACGAAGGCCGCGCGGGCCATGTAGCCCGAGTCTTCCAGCAAGGCCAGGGCGAAGTAGAGCGCGAGCAGCACCGGAACAAAGACCAGCACCCCGCCCACCCCGGCGATCACGCCATCCACCAGCAACGACGCGAGCCAACTGTCCCCCAGACCGGCTATGCCCAGCAGGGCGGTGGCCCAGGCGCTCACCGGCCCGCTCAGGGTCGCATCGATCCAGTCCACGAAGGGGGCCGTCACATCAGTGGTGAGCTTGAAGACGACCCACATCAGCGCCAGGAAGATGGGGATGCCCAGCCAGCGGTGGGTCACCACGCGGTCAATGCGGTCGGAGAAGGTCAGGGGCGGCGTGGCGGGGCGGGTGAGCGCCTGACCGGCCAGGGCATGCACGAAGCGGTACCGCTGATCAACCAGGGCCACGTCGAGATCCTCGCCGTAGTGGGGAGCCAGCCGCTCGCGACTGGCGGCGAGCGCCGCCGTGACCGCCGGCCCGCCCAGGTCCTCGGCTTCGGCCAGCAGGTGCTCGTCGCCTTCGAGAAGCTGGATGGCCAGCCAGCGGAGCGGGTAGCGCCCGGCGAGGGCGGGGATGGCGCCCAGGGCCGCGACCAGGCGCTCCAGTTCCGCTTCGATGGGCGGCGCATAGCGCAGCGCCGCGCCGGGAGCAGCCAGCGTGATGGCGGTCATCGCGCCACCTCCTTGAACGAGGGCCGCGTCGCGTGGCCGGCGGCGGCAACCAGGTCACGCAGGGTGGCCTTCAACTCGGCGAGGCCCTGGCCCTTACTGGCGCTCATCACCACCACCGGGGCACCCAGGGCCGCGGCCAGGGCCTCGGGGTTCAGGCGCAGACCGCGCGCGGCGGCCACGTCGGCCATGTTCAGGGCGAGCACCAGGCGCGCCTCGGCCTCGAGCAACTGAGCGGTCAGGTACAGGTTGCGTTCGAGATTGGCGGCGTCAAGCACGTTCACCACCGCATCGGGGCGTTCGCGCACGATGAAATCGCGGGCGATCTGCTCCTCGAGCGAACGGGCGGCCAGACTGTAGGTTCCCGGCAGATCGACCACGGTGATCTGCCGGTCGCCGAGGATCAGGCGGCCCTCCTTGCGCTCCACCGTCTTGCCGGGCCAGTTCCCTACGTGCTGGTGCATACCGGTGAGCGCATTAAAGACGGTGCTCTTGCCGACGTTGGGGTTGCCGGCCAGAGCGATGGTCACCTCACGCATCCCGTAACTCCTCTCCCGTCACCAGAACCATCTGCGCCAGCCCGTAGCTCAGGGCCAGGCGCGTATCGCCGACCGCCACCAGCAGCGCGCCGCCGTTGTCGCGCAACACGGTCACCGTAACGCCGGGGGTAAGGCCAAGCTCCGCCAGGCGATGGGCGGTCCGCTGGCCGCCCTGGATGGCCACCAGGCGCACCGTCGCGCCCTCACCGGCCAGGGCCAGAGGCAACGAGGGGGTAGACATCAGACAGGCTCCACGACAACCAGCCGGGCCTCCTCCTTGCGGAGCGAGAGCCGGTAACCTTTCACGGTCACCTCGATCGGATCGCCCAGGGGCGCGACCGCGGTCAGGATGACCTGTTCGCCGGGCACCAGACCCATCGCCAGCAGACGGCGACGAAACTCGCGGTCGCCGCCGATGCGGCGCACCAGCGCGTTCTGGTTGCGGGCGAGCTGTTCAAGGGTCACTTCGGAGGCGCTCATGGCACGGTGTGCGGCTCTCCTTTCCATTGCAAGATGAACATTAAGATTCTTCCTGGGAGGGCGCAGCCCGCCCCGACCCTCCCGCGGGGGGTGTGGGGCAACGGGGTTGCCCCCCTCTCAGCCTCCCCCCACTGGGGGGAGGAGCCCGCTTCCCGCCCCCGGCGGGGCAGGGTCAGGAAGGGGGCGGTGGTATCGGGAGGGCTACGCCCGCCCACACTCTCCCGCGGGGGGTATGTTCACCTCGGCCATCGTTTCGCTGCGCGGCTGTTTTTGGGTAAACCTTAACAGCAGGTATACCAGAGCGGATCGCCATACAACAAGTAACGCCGGGGCAACGCCGGGTAAAGAAACGAAAACCCGTTGGAGTGAAGCAAGGCGCTTGACAGGCGGGAAACGGCAGCGTATCCTGGCCCTGACGAGGAGTTTAGGGTAAGCCCGAAGTTACAGGCGTTACGCGGCCACCTCGCGGCGGGGAGCGCGGGCGTCCCGCCCTCGTCACGTGCACGAGGGCAAGATGTTCTCGCTCCCAGGAAAAATCTGAACCTCTCCGCGGACCGCGTCTTCATAGGTCAGGCAGGGGCAAAGCCAGTTTCCCCCGGGTCAGGGCGCCCGTTCACATGGCCCTAACCTGAAAATAGGCTCTCGAAGAGGGGAATGGGGAAACCGGGTTTCCCCATTCCCCTACCCGCGGGAGGGTTTGGGAGGGCTTCGCCCTCCCAGGAACAACCGTATGTTCATTGCGGCGTGGTGCGGCGGAGCCGCGTGGAGGGCTGAGGTGACCATCGTGCGCAGGGTTCAGCCCCCCTCCCAGCCGCCCCCCGCTGGGGGGAGGCGCCGGGTTCCCGCCCCCAGCGGGGGAAGGTCAGGGAAGGGGCGGTCACCGTGCCCGCGGAGACACGATGCGGGCGGGACGCCCGCGCTCCCAGGGCATGGTCATTGGGCGTGGTGCGCCATGCGCATGACCGTCTCACGTGAACATCGGCTGCTGGAGCAGGGGTGTGGGGAAACCCGGTTTCCCTACGCCCCCGCCCGCGGGAAGGTTTGGGAGGCCAAAGCCCTCGAGCAGGGGTCTGGGGAAACCGGGTTTCCCCATGCCCCCACCCGGTGGGAGGGTTTGGGAGGGCGACGCCCTCCCAGGAAGGATGTTCATCCCGTCGGGGTGCGGCGCAGCCGCATGGACGGCTGCGGTGACCATCGTGCGCAGGGTTCAGCCCCCCCTCCCGGCCTCCTCCCGCTGGGGGGAGGCGCCGGGTTCCCGCCCCCGGCGGGGGCGGGTCAGGGAAGGGGCGGTCACCGTGCCCGCGGAGACGCGATGCGGGCGGGACGCCCGCGCTCCCAGGGCATGGTCATTGGGCGTTGGGCGCCATGCGCATGACCGTCGCACGTGAACATAGGCCAGCGGGCGGGGTATGGGAAAATCTGGTTTCCCCACACCCCGCCCGCTGAATGGTTTGGGAGGGCGCAGCCCTCCCAGGCGTTCTACATGATAGCTATCCGTGATGGACCGCGCGTCCAGCGCGCGCGATCAGGCGAGCGCCAGATTGCCCTCGGCCTGCTCGACGTGGGCCGGGGCGCGCCGGGCCGCGCGGCGGAGACGATCCTCGATCTGGGCCAGCAGTTCGTCGCTCTCCATCGAGACAGCCGCGGCGGCCTCCCGCAGGGTGAGCGTGCTGGTCCTATCGATACGCGCCTCGCGCAGGAAGCTGCGGGCCTCGGGGAGCTTCTGGACGACCTGTTCAACCGTGATGTTTTCGAGATTGCCGTTGCGCATTGTGATCCCTCCTCCAGGTAGTGCGCTTCTTCTATGACTCCCGTTGACGGCCCCATTGCCGGTGCCGGGGCGCGGCGCTAACGCCGCTGTGCATACGTAGTATAGCGGATGTCTTGTGCAAAATCAACAACCTGAAGGGCTTTTGATTTGTATACTTTGCACAAAAATCGGCGGGGTGAGGGTGTGAGCACAACGGTTCTTGCTGGGAGGGCGTAGCCCTCCCAGACCCTCCCGCGGGCAGGGGTGTGGGGAGAGCGGGCGCGGGCGGGCCTATGGACGCATGAGGCGTGCAGGCCGTACAATACACCGGCTCGCTGCTCATAGGTTTCAGGAGCCATCAGATGTTTGAAGATAGCACGGAACGCTTCACCCCTCAGGAGACGGCGCTGTTGCAGCCGTTCGTGACCAATACCGAGCGACCGATCTTCTGCCTGCGCAATCTGCCGGAGGTCGTCAAGGGCGCCCTCTTCTCGCGCTACAGCCGCAGCCCCAGGAGCCTGCGGCGCCTGCTGCTCGACGAATTCATGAGCGTGCCGGAATCCGGCTTCCACGCCCTCGTGGCCGGGGCCGGCGCCGACCCCGCCGCGCAACTGGTCGCCGCCAGGGAGGCCGAGGCGTTCTACGACCGGGTGCTCATCGGCTACGGCGACGACTCGGTGGCCGAACTCGGCGGCGCGCACATCGCCTGCGAGGGCGTAAGCAACATCGCCGCCAAGCTGCTGGAAGACAGCCGGCTTGGGCTGTCGCCGCTCGAGAAGTCCACCCGCTACGTGCGCTTCGACCTGCCGGGGCCCGATGGATACGCCTACCTGCGCGAGCCTGCACTGATGGCCTCGCCCTACGCCGCGCGCTTCACCGCGGCGATGGACAACCTGTTCAGCACCTACAGCGCCCTGCTCGCCCCGGTGCAGACCTGGTTACAGGCCCAGTTCCCGCGCGACCCGGAGACATCGCAGCGCGCCCATGCCAGCGCCATCCGGGCCAAGTCCTTCGACCTGCTGCGCGGTCTGCTGCCGATGGCCACCCGCACAAATGTAGGACTGTTCGGCAACGGCCGCGCCTTCGAATACCTGCTCATCAAACTGGCTGCGGCGCCGTTTGCCGAGGCCCGGCAACTCGGCCAGGCGATGCAGGCCGAACTGGACCAGGTGATCCCCGCCTTCGTCAAGCGCGCCAGAAGCGAGCGCGGGCGCGACTACGCAACCTACCTCGCCACGACCCGCGAGCGCGTGGCCGCCCTTGCCGCCCGGCTCGACCTCCCCGCGTCATCGCGAGACGACGTGGCGGTCCGGCTCGTTGATTACGACCCGCAGGCCGAGATCAAGGCCGTGGCGGCGATGCTGTACCCGCACCTGGACGCGCCGCTGGCGACGGTGCAGGAAGCGGTTGCGGCCATGCCCGAGGCTGAGCGGATCGCCATCATCGAAGCCGCCATCGGCGAGCGCAGAACCCGTTTTCATCGCCCCGGGCGAGCCTTCGAGGAACCATACTACACCTTCGACATCCTGGCCGACATTGGCGCATACCGTGACCTGCAGCGCCACCGCGTGCTTACCCAGGAGCGGCAGCATTTCACGACGGAGCATGGCTTTGTCGTGCCGCCGGAGCTGGAGGCCATCGGCGTGGCGCAGATGTACCGCGCCGCCCTGGAACGGGCCGCCGAGGTATTCGCGGCGATGCGCGCCGATTTCCCGAACGAAGCTCAATATGCCGTGCCCTTCGCCTTCCGGATACGCTGGCGCGTCAAGCTCAACCTGCGCGAGGCCTACCATCTGATCGAACTGCGCAGCGCGCGCCAGGGTCACCCTACGTATCGGAAGATCGCCCAGGCAATGTTTCGTGAGATCAGCGCCGTTCACCCGGCGCTGGCAAGCGGGATGCGTTTTGTCGATCAGAGCGACTACGGTCTGGAGCGCCTCGCCGCCGAGCAGCGCCTCGACCAGAAACGGCAGCGGGGGGATCAGACGGGATAAACGCCCCTCTTGAGGTGAACATACCCGCGCGGGAGGGTGTGGGCAGGCGTAGCCCTCGCGCGGATGCGGACCGGAGGCCCGCGCACCCAGGCCCCGACCCGCAGGAAGGTGTGGGCGGTGTGCCGCCCGCAGGCAGGGGGATGGGGAAACCCGGTTTCCCCATCTTCCTCACCCGGTGGGAGGGTGTGGGCAGGCGTAGCCCTTGAGCAGGGGGATGGGCAAAGCTGGTTTCCCCACCGTCTGCGGATGCGGGCCAGAGGCCCGCGCACCCAGGCCCCGGCCCCTGGGAGGGTGTGGGCGAGCGCGGTCCCTCCAGGAACAACCTTTTTTCATCCCGTTGGTGCGCGGCGTAGCCGCATGGACGGCTGAAACCCGTTCACGGCGAACCCGCCTCATCGTGCGGCAGGGTGTGGGCCAGTTCTTCGGCGGTTCGCGCCCCGTTCGTTCCCTCCTCGCTTTGCGTCGCGTACTCCTGGGCCCAGAGTTGAATGCTCTCCCAGTCGCGCAGGGCGGCGGCGTGCACCTGGTCGGGCCGCCAGACGCCCCGCAGGTACTCGGCATCGATCGTGGCGGGGTGCATGCTGCGGAACGGCACCACCGACGCGGTCTCGCCCTTGCCCCATTCTTCCTCCTCCCCCGGTCCGAGCGGCAGGGCGATCTCGTGGTAGGTCACCACCTCCGGGTGCCGGGAGCGATCCACCAGACCATCGGCGGCCTCGCAGACCCGCCCGTGATCGATCAAGGCCGCCAGGAGCACATCGGTCATGCGGCTGCGCACCGAGAGTTGCACCAGCCGCAGATAGCCGACCCGGACGAGGGTATCGAGATAGCCGCGGATCGCCAGCCGGCTGCGCTCGCCCTGGCCCCAGCGCACCCCGATGCCGGCCTCGGCGGTGCGCTGCCGGTTGCGCCCGCTCAGACTGCCCGCCACGGTTGCCGCCACCGGCCCGCTGGTCACCGGGTAGAAGCGGATGTGTTCGCCCAGCCCCCAGTGTCGCACCACTTCGGCGCCCCCCTGGCGCTGATGTTTGATCTCAATCTGCCCGACCTTCGCCGCCCGCATCGCCTCGTCGAGGTCGGCATCCCGGCCTGACTCGATATGAAAGCCGACATAGGGCGCGAAACGACCCGCTCCCAGGCTGGCCCGGGCGAGGCTCTTGCCGTTCGCGTACTGGAGGGTCACCACGTCCTGGGTGGTCTGGAGGCGGTTTCTGCCAATCATCACTGCGCTCCTGATCCGCACCGGATCGGTGTCGTGGGCAGGCGAGAACTGCGCCGGATCCTTCGCCCGCCGGGCGGGAAAGCTAACGTGAACACGGGGGAACCAGGTTCCCCCATACCCCCGCCTGCGGGAGGGCCTGGCCCTCAAGCAAGGGTATAAGGAAACCGGGTTTCCCCACCCCCCGCCCGCGGGAGGGCCTGGCCCTCAAGCAGGGGTCTGGGGAAACCCGGTTTCCCCACCCCCCCGCCCGCGGGAGAGTTTGGGAGGGCGCAGCCCTTGCGCAGGGGTCTGGGGAAACCGGGTTTCCCCAGATCTCCACCCGATAGGATAGCACATATGTTCTTATTTGTCTAGCCATTGAGAGAGAGATGGTTAAGTGTTCCCATGTCTCCCGGGAGTGCGGGCAGTTTGCCCGCGGAGACGCGACGCGGGCGGGAGGCCCGCGCTCCCAGGCGCATGGGTTACCCCAGGTGTGAACAGGTGCATGGCAGGGCTTGACGCGTGGGCCAGGCCTTGCTATAATCAGCACATATGATCTAATAGTACAAATGTGCTACCTATGAGGCCCGCGAGAGGAGGAACAACGATGGCTGTTCAGAGCCGCGATTTGCACAGCGAACGCCGCTTTCCCATCAATCTGCCCATCGGCAACGTTGGCGCCATAGCCTACTTGATCACCGGCATCCTGGCCCTTTTCGCGGTCTATGTCGTATTGAGCAGCGCCATTGCCTTTGTGCGCACCATGCGCGATGACCTGGCCTACGGACGGCCGCGCACCTTTCATCTGACCGCCAATGTCGGGCGGCCAGAGGAGGTCAATGGTCCCACCCAGTTGATTGCCATGAACCTGGATCGGCAGGTGGTCATTGTGGAGATCGCCGGCAGTGATCCGAACAGGGTGCGCACGATACCCGGACCATACCTGTTCGGCGCGGGCGAGGATCTTACCCCGGTCACCATGCGTCTCGATGATTTGAATGGCGACGCCGCCCCGGACCTGATCGTGCAGATCAAGAACGAGGAGCTGGTCTACCTCAACCGCGGGACGGAGTTTGGCCTGATTTCCGCCGAGGAGCGGCAGCAGATCATGCAGCGCACGGCGGAAAGGCAATAGCAGGAGCCGTACATCGTTGGCGCTTCAGGAAGCCCTCGCCTGGTACGTTCGCGCTTATGGAGCCACCCCCTCCTGTGTGGGTTCAGGTAGCGGAAGAGCCTGGCAACGCGGCCCAGGAGCGGGCCACCCCCTCCCGTGTGGGTTCAGGGTCAGATAGATCATGCGGTCGCATGCAGGAGATAGGGGCCTGGGGACATCCTGAAAGCCTTCACCCCCTCCCCCGCTCCTGCGCGCGAGAGCAGGGAGACCAACAGTCCTGCGTCGGGGTGTCCTGATGCGGCAGAAGCCGCGTTGGCCCAGATATTCTGTCCGCCCTTGGACGCGTGTGGGCCGGGGTGGTCTACGGCAGGGCAAACAGGCCTGGAACGCGCCGGGCCAATCCGAGGTTGCCACTTACCTGCATGCGGCCCATCACCATATGACGCCAGGGCCTCGTCTGGCCGGTCAGCAGGCGGCAGAGCAGGTCGGCGCTGGCAAAGGTGAAGGTGACATCGGTGGTGCGGGCGCGACCGATCTTTCCCCTGCCGCCCTCCGGGCCGATCCGGACGTGCCAGCTCCCGCCTCCCTGCCCTTTCACGTTGATGGCGATGGTGGCGTAGAGGTCGCCTCCGCGCTCTGGCCAGTATGAAAGGCCGAGCAAGTGGAAGAAGCGCGTAAGCTGGCGCCGCATCATGCCGGGGCTGAAGAAGATCCAGACCGGGCGCGAGCGGGAGACGGCCAGGTGCGCGCCGCGGACGATGCCGGCATTGGCCAGGGAGCAGCCGAAGAGTTCGGCCACGGTGGGAACGCGGCTGAAAAAGGGCGCCGCGACCTGCTTCCCCAGGCTCTCGGCGCCCAGCGGCGCGCATAGTCGCGCCGCCGCGCCGAGGGCCTCCAGGAAGGCGCTTATCAGTTCTCCGATGGGCCGCTCGGCGTTTGCGGCAAGCGCCGCCTCGTTGAAGGAAGGGATGTCCTCGCGGCGTGCCAGGCCGGGAATGCTCGCCGGGCGCCCCTCGAGACCGCTCTGGATGATCTGGTTGTACGTCTCCGTCATTGTGAGCGTGTGGGCCAGGGCTTGCCGCATTGTCCAGGGTTCGGCGCGCCGTTCGATGCGCCGGTTCCAGTCGTCGTCCTTGACACGCTCGAAGGAGCCACGGTAGATCTCCTGGAGTTCCAGGAAGTCCGAGGCGATGGTATAGGCGGTAAAGGCGCCGATGCGATCTTCCAGGCGCGCCAGGGCCGCTTCCGCGGCGGCCAGTTCATCCTGCTCCGCCTCGACCGGCGCGGCAACCGATGGCGTCGGCGCCAGGGGTGGACCGGCCACGCTTTCCGGGGCGTCCTGGAGTTCGAGGTCGGTACGCTCCACCCCCGCGATTTCCAGGATCAGGTCCGGGCCGTAGGCCAGGGCGGGGGTCTGGAAGCCGGGCGGGGCCTGGCCGACGAGCACCTTCTCGGCAATGAGCACCGCGGTTGCGGCCGTCAGGGTGTAGGCTTCCGGCACGCGTAGCCGCGAGATCGCAATCCGACCGGCCGCGTCGCTCACTTCTCCCCAGAGCAGGCTGTGGCCGCGCACCCGTTCCTCCTCGCTCGGACCGGCGGGGCCGCGCCGGATCAACCAGCGCAAAAAGCGGCGCGCGGCGCCCGCGCCGAGGGCCGGGATGATCAGCCGTCCCGGCCCCGCCATCAGCGCCCCCATCCGTCCCACGTAGGCGTACACGACGATGTTCGGGATGCCCGTGCTATAATATGCGCTGCTGACATCCCCCCAGGGGATGGCCACAACGTCAACCGGGCCGCGTCCAAAGTCTACCCGGCGCCTGAGTTCACCCAGCGGTGACGCCACGATTACTCCGTCGCGCCGGATGGCGCCCATGGCGTCCACGCTCTCCAGCGCCGTCAGGGCCGTGCCCCGCGAAATCCCGCCCAGACCCCGGAAAGCCAGCGCCAGGTGCGTGGCCTCCGGGAGGCGCCGTTTCAAATGGACGGCCAGACAGTCGCTCGGCACGACATCGAACCCCGCGCCGGGCAGCAGCATGACCCCCGCGGCGCGCGCTTCGCCGTCGCGGGCGTGGAGTTCCTCGAACACGGCGATCTCGCCGGTAATGTCAATGTAGTGTGCCCCTGCCCGCAGACAGGCGTTCGCCATCGGGCGGCTGGTTTTGCTGAACGGCCCGGCGCAGTGGATCACCGCCACGCGCCCGCGCAACGCGGCTTCGAGTCCGGCGACATCGTCCAGGTTGACCGCCAGGTGCGGCAGATCGAGGCGACGGGCCACTTCGCCTACCGCCTCGGCGTTGCGGCCCGCCAGGACGGGGCGCAGCCCCCGTTCGACGGCGCGCCGGGCGACCAGCGCACCGGTGTAGCCGTTCGCTCCGTAGATGAGAATGCGCTCGCTCACATGGTTCCTTCTGTCATCCACGCCCCTGCCGCATTGCGAGAGGCGCCGGGGGAGTCGCTCAGGCAGGATCAGTATAACGCTACTTTGTCCGTTCGCGGCAGCGCCGCCGCGAGCGGGGAGCTGGGGAAACCTGGTTTCCCCAGCCCCTCACCCGGTACGGGGGTATGAGAGGGCGTAGCCCTCCCAGGAAGAACCGTATGTTCATCCCGTCGGTGTGCGGCGCAGCCGCATGAGGGTCTAACGCCAATACCTTGCACATAAGCGCACGCGGCGCTTCAGCCCCCCTCCCCACCCCCCCCGCCGGGGGGAGGTGCCGTACTCCCGCCCACGGTGGGTGAGGGCTGGGGAGGGGATATTGCAAAGTATTGGGTCTAACGCCAGAACGCCCGTCGGCGCCCGGGCGTTCTGCTCGTTCTCAAACATGCCTCCCCATCGGGTGTCTTTCCATCACCGCGGAGGTGTCTGGTGTCTGAAGAGGTCTGTTTTGCCCCGGCCCGCGAGCTGGCGGCGGCGATCCGCGCGCGCCGGGTGGCCTGCGTCGAGGTGGTGGAGGCGCATCTGCGCCGTATCGAGCGCCTCAACCCGCTGGTCAACGCCATCGTGACGCTCACCGCCGAGCAGGCTATGGCCACCGCGCGCGCCTGTGACGCCGCGCTGTCCGCTGGCGCGGCCCCCCCTCCCGCCGCCGCGCCGCTCTTTGGCCTGCCTGTCGCCCACAAGGATCTCATGGATACCCGCGGGGTGCGCACCACCTACGGCTCGCCGATCTTCGCCAATCACGTGCCCGACACCGACGCGCTGATCGTGGCGCGCCTCAAGGCGGCCGGGGCGATTACCCTCGGCAAGACGAATACGCCCGAGTTCGGCGCCGGTTCGCAGACCTTCAATCCCCTTTTCGGCGCGACGCGCAATCCATACGACCTGAGCAAGACCTGCGGCGGCAGCAGCGGCGGCGCGGCAGTGGCGCTGGCCTGCGGTTTCACCGCCCTGGCCGACGGCTCGGATATGGGCGGCAGTCTGCGCAATCCGGCGAGTTTCTGCAACGTGGTGGGGCTGCGCCCTACCCCCGGGCGGGTGCCGGTGTGGCCCAATCGCGCGCCCTACCTGCCCCTGGCGGTGGAAGGGCCGATGGCCCGCACGGTGGGTGACGTGGCCCTGATGCTGTCGGCCATCGCCGGGGCCGATCCGCGCGATCCGCTCGCCTTCGACGAAGCCAGCCACGTCTTCGCGCGGCCCCTCGACCACGACCCGCGCGGCGCGCGCGTGGCCTGGAGCCCCGATCTCGGCGGTTTGCCCGTTGATCCGCGCGTGAACGCGGTGGTGGAGACCCGGCGCGCCACCTTTACCGCCCTGGGCTGCGTCGTCGAAGAGGCCACGCCCGATTTGCGCGATGCCGATGAGGTCTTCCTCACCCTGCGGGCCTTGAGCTTCGAGTTGAACCTTGGCGAGTTGCTCGACACCTGCCGCGATCAGCTCAAGGACACGGTGATCTGGAACATTGAGCAGGGTCGGCGCCTCACCGGCCCCCAGGTGGCGCGGGCCATGCGGCTGCACGGCGAATTGCTGGCCCGCGTGCGCGCCTTTTTCGAGTGCTACGACTATCTGGTGCTCCCGGTGAGCCAGGTCCCGCCCTTTCCGGTCGAGCAACCCTACGTCACCAGCATCAATGGTGTGGCGCTGGGCAGCTACCTGGAATGGATGCGCTCGTGCTACTGGATCAGCGCGACCGGCGCGCCGGCCCTGGCCGTGCCGGCGGGCTTCACGCCCGAGGGGCTGCCGGTGGGCCTGCAGATCGTTGCCCGCCCGCGCAATGAACTGGGCCTGCTGCGCCTGGGCCATGCCTACGAACAGGCCACCGGGTTCTGGCGCCGGCGGCCGGCGATCTAACGTCGAAGATAAGCCCCTCGAGAGGGAATGTGGGAAAACCGGGTTTCCCCAGACCCTCACCCGGTGGGAGGGTGTGGGAGAGCAATGCCCTCGAGCAGGGGCACGGGGAAATCTGGTTTCCCCACCCTCTCACCTGGTGGGAGGGTGTGGGCGGGCACAGCCCGTGGGCAGGGGTCTGGGGAAACCGGGTTTCCCCAGACCCTCACCCGGTGGGAGGGTGTGGGAGAGCTATGCCCTCAAGCAGGGGCACGGGGAAACCCGGTTTCCCCCTATCCTCACCCGGTGGGAGGGTGTGGGCGGGCGCAGCCCGTGGGCAGGGGTCTGGGGAAACCTGGTTTCCCCACACCCTCACCCGGTAGAAGGGTTTAGGAGGGCGTAGCCCTCTCAGGAACAACGTTGTTCATCACGGCAGGGTGCGGCGCAGCCGCACAGGAGCGATTGTGAAGCGAGGAGCACCCCGATGAGCTTCAAAACCACCGATCTGAGCGACGCCCATCCCGAGGCCCAGGTGGGCGAGCCGCTGCTGCGGCACTTCGGCGGCGTGAGCAGCTTTAGCGGGCCGATCGAGACGCTGCGGGTCTTCGAGGACAATGCCCTGATGCGAGCCATCCTCGAAGAACCGGGCAACGGGCGCGTCCTGGTCGTTGATGGCGGCGGTTCGCTGCGCTGCGCGTTGCTGGGCGACCATCTGGCGGCCCTGGCCGCGGGCAACGGCTGGGCCGGCGTGGTGCTGCACGGCTGCGTGCGCGACACGGCCGACCTGCGCCAGATTGCGTTGGGGGTCATGGCGCTGGCCGCCTCGCCGCGCCGCAGCGTCAAGCGGGGCGAGGGAGAGCGCGGCGTGGCCCTGCACATCGCCGGGTTGACCCTGCGCCCGGGGTACTACCTGTACGCTGACGAGGATGGCATTGTCGTCGCCGAGCAACCCCTGGCGTAACGTAAGGGTTCACATGTCTCCCAGGAGCGCGGGCAGCTAGTCCGCGTAGATGCGACGAGAGCGGGACGCCCTTGCTCCCAGGCGCGTGGGTTACCTCAGGTGTGAACAGTTACTGGCGTAACGTGTGCAGAGCGCCGTTCGCGCCATGGGCGCCCGGGGCCATGGTATATGCTATAATCGGCGCCGATCCGCCTGGAGTGACGCAACGCGGGAAGAACCCTCTCCGGCGTGGCGGGTTACCGAACGGCGGTCACCAGAGCACCCGGTTGTTCGCTGATTGAGCTGGTGTTGTTTGACGAAGGAGCATGCACCCTATGCGCAAATCCCTCACCATCCTGCTGGCGGTCATGCTGCTGGTCCCGGCCCTGGCCGCCTGTGGCGGCGGCGCCGCCACGCAGCCAACCGCCCCGCCCGCCCAGCCGACCGCGGCGCCCACCGCCGCGGCAACCACCGCGCCCACCACTGGCGTTACAGACTCCTCTAAGCTCCGGGTTGGTCTGGTTACCGACCTGGGCAAGGTCAACGACGGCACTTTTAACGAGTTCGCCCACAAAGGCGTGCTGATGGCCCAGGAGAAGTACGGCTTCGAGTACAAGTACATCGAAACCACCGCCCAGGCTGACTACGCCGCGAACATCCAGGCCCTGGTGGACGAGAAGTTTGATGTCATCGTGACGGTCGGGTTCCTGATCCAGGAAGCGACCGTCGCCGCCGCCGCGGCCAATCCGGACATCGTCTTCATTGGCGTTGACCAGTTCTACGAGCAGGGCACCGTGACCGATAATCTGGTCGGTTTGCAGTTCCGCGAGGATCAGGCCGGCTTCCTGGCCGGAGCCCTGGCGGCGATGATGTCGGAGAGCGGCACTATCGGCATCGTTGCCGGGCAGGAGATTCCCCCGGTGAAGCGCTTCAAGAACGGCTTCGATAATGGCGCGAAGTATGTGCGCCCGGACATCAACCTGCTGGGGGTCTATCTGCCCACGTTCATTGATCCGGCCCTGGGCGCTTCCAGCGCCGAGCAGATGATCGGCGAGGGCGCCGATGTGATCTTCGGGGCCGGCGGCCCGACCGGTTCCGGGGCGATCAAGGCCGCCGCCGAGAAGGGCGTCTTCGTCATCGGCGTGGATCAGGACGAGTACCTGACCACCTTCGCCCGCGGGGCCGCTCCGGGCGCCAATCGCGTCCTCTCCAGCGCGATCAAGCGCGTGGACGTGGCCGTGGCTACAGAGATCGGCAAGGTGGCCGAGGGCACCTTCAAGGGGAATGGCATCGAACTCTTCGATGCCGCCGGTGAAGGCGTCGGTCTGGCGGATTTCCACGGGACGGCGGATCTGGTTCCCGACGCGGTGAAGGCCCGGCTCGAGGAGATCTTCAAGGCCCTGGCCGATGGCACGCTGAGCACCGGTGTTGACGCGGTGAGCGGCGATGTGGATCCGGCAACCGTTCCAGAGCCGCAGCCGTATACGCCGTAGCGATAGGTCCTCGGAGAGGGGGTGGGGAAACGGGGTTTCCCCAACCCCCCCGCCCGCGGACGGGCGTGTGAGGGCGCGGCCCTCAGGCAGGGGAGATGGGGAAACGGGGTTTCCCCAACCCCCCCGCCCGCAGACGGGCGTGTGAGGGCGCGGCCCGCACGCAGGGAACTATTGCTTCAAAGACGCGATATGGGGCCGCGCCCGCCCACGCCTCTTCCCGCATAGGACGGACCAGGTAAGGAACGGTATGCATACTCGTCTGGACCGTTTACGGGCCATCCTGGTTGGGCGCGAGTTGCCGGCGCT
>DAOTYR010000137.1:0-21092 GCA_034434655.1 Chloroflexaceae bacterium | reverse complement strand
CACGATGGTCGCGCCCAGGTTAGCCTGCTTCTCTCCCACGCCCCTGGCCTGAGCGTCCGCGAGGTCCCTGATCCATACTACTCCGGCGGTTTTGACGAGGTCTTCGATCTGATCGAGGCCGGTTGCCGGGGCTTGCTTGCCCATATCCGCGAACGGGAAGGCATCTAACGTGAACATAGGCTGCTGGAGCAGGGGAATGGGGAAACCCGGTTTCCCCACGCCCCCGCCTTGCAGGGATATGGGGAAACCGGGTTTCCCCATTCCCCCACCCGCGGGAGGGTCCGGGAGGGCGCAGCCCTCCCAAGAAGTATGTTCATCCCGTCGGTGTGCGGAGGAGCCGCATAGACGGCTGAGGTGAACATAGGGAAACCAGGTTCCCCCATCCCCCCGCCCGCGGGAGGGTCTGGGAGGGCAAAGCCCTCACGCAGCGGTATGGGGAAACCCGGTTTCCCCATCCTCTCACCCGGTAGGAGGGTTTGGGAGGCGTAGCCCTCCACGCCCCCGCCCGCGGGAGGGTCTGGGAGGGCGCAGCCCTCCCAGGAACAACCTTTTTTCATCCCCTTGGTGTGGAGCAGGGGTCTGGGGAAATCTGGTTTCCCCACCCCCCTACCTGGCGGGAGTGCTGGCGAGGGCCACCCCCTCCCAGGAACAGCCCTGTGTTCCTCACGTTGGCGCGCGGCGGAGCCGCATGAACAACTGAGGGGAACATCAACACAGGGGTGAACCGTCTCTTCGGCCCGCCGGGGCCTGGTGCGCGAAAGGTACGCCATGACAACGCTTCCTGCTACGCTCGTGGAAGCAATCGCCGCGGCTGCCGGCGGCCCGCTGACGCGCGTCGAACCCCTTGGGGGCAGTTTCGGCGCACAGTTGCTGCGGGTGACGGCAGGCGGGCAACGTTTCGCCCTCAAATGGGCCATAAGCGGAGCCGCGGCGGCCATGGTCGTCGCCGAGGCGCATGGCTTGCGCGCGCTGGCGGCTGCCGGCGCCGTGCGCGTACCCGCGGTCATCCTGGAGCTGGAGGCCACGGAGACGCAGCCCGCCGCCGTGCTCAGCGAGTGGCTCGAGGGCGGCGCTACGCGCCCCGACCAGGCTGCCCTGGGTGAGGCCCTGGCCGCCCTGCATCGCCAGTCGGCCCCCGCCTACGGCCTGGAACGCGATAATTTCATCGGTGGGACGCCCCAGTTCAACGGCTGGATGGAGGACTGGGTGGCCTTCTTCCGCGAGCGGCGCCTGCGACCGCAGATCGAACGCGCCGCGCGCGCCGGCTTGCTGCCGGTGGAGCGCCGCCGCGCCCTCGAGCGGCTGATGGGGCGCCTCGACACCCTGCTCGGCGGAGTGCGCCGCGCCCCGGCCTTGATCCACGGTGATCTCTGGGGCGGCAATGTGGTGGCGGCGCCCGGCGGCGTGGCAGCGCTGATCGACCCTGCGGTTTCCTACAGCGACCGTGAAGCCGAACTGGCCTTCACCGAGTTGTTCGGGGGCTTCTCCTCCCGCTTCTACGCCGCCTACAGCGCTGCCTGGCCCCTCGAGCCGGGTTACGCCGACCGCCGCGATCTCTACAATCTATACCATCTCCTGAACCACCTGAACCTCTTCGGCGCTGGCTATGGTGCCCAGGTGGACGCCATCGCCCGGCGTTATGGCGGGTGAGTGCGGCGTTGAGGCGAAACGTCTTTCGCCCCGGGACTACGACTCAAACCTGCGTTCCTGTTGGAGGGGCGCGGGGAGGCGTAGCCCCCCAGCCCCCGTTCCGCCCGCGGCGGCAGACGCTTGCCGGCAGCGCCAGGGCGCGCACCCGCCGCGGGTGGAACAGCCGGATCGCGGAGGGCGCCGCCCGCCGCACCTCCCCAAACGGGTACATACAAGGCCGCGCAGCGAAACCATGCCCAACACTCAGTCCCAACCTATAACCAGCCGTCTAGAAGCGATTCTGCAAGATCTTGCCGGCCTGTGCGCGGCGCGGGGCGCGCGGGCCTGGCTCACGGGCGGCGCGGCCCGCGACCTGGCGTTGGGACGCGCGCCCTCCGACCTGGATGTCACGGTCACCGGCAACGGCTTCGAACTGGCCCGCGCTTTTGCCGACGCCCACGACGGGGCCTTCGTGGCCCTGGACGCCGAACGCGATACGGGCCGGGCCGTGCTCGCCGGGCCGCCGCCGCTGACGGTAGACATCGGCGGCCTGCGCGCCCCTGATATCGAAGCCGATCTGCGGCTGCGCGACTTCACCATCAACGCGCTGGCCGTGCCTCTCGATGCCGCCCTGCGCCTGCCGCCGCCGCCCGCGGCGCTGCTTGACCCGACCGGCGGCCTGGCCGACCTGCGGGCAGGCATCGTGCGCCCCTGTGGCCCCACCAGCCTGCGTGACGACTCGCTGCGCGTGGTGCGGGCCGCGCGGCTCTGCGCCACGCTGGACCTGCGCCCCGCTCCCTCCCTGGCCGACATGGCCCGCGCCGCCGTGAGCGGCCTCGACCAGGTGGCCGGCGAGCGCGCCCGCGATGAACTGCTCAAACTGCTCGACGCTCCCGCCGCCGCGCCATGGCTGCGCTTCCTCGATGCCTGCGGCGCCTTGACCCGCCTGCTCCCCGAGCTGGAGCCTGGCCGCGCCTGTGAACAGCCCTATGTCCACTTCCTGCCGGTGCTGGCACATATGTTGGAGACCGTGGCCGCCCTGGATTGGCTGCTCGGCGGTCCCACCAGGGCCGAGGCGCTGCCCGTGGCGGTCCAGGCGCACCCGGACTTGAGCCGAACCCTGCCCTTCGCCGAGGAGGTGCAGGCGCTCATGGCGGAACGCCGCGCCGGCGGCCATCGCCGGCAGGCCCTGCTGAAACTGGCCGCCCTGATCCACGACAATGCCAAGCCCCAGACCAGGGTCGTCCACCCTGACGGCAAGGTCAGTTTCTACGGCCATCAGGAGCTTGGCGCGGACGCGGCGGCGCAGATCGGGCGGCGTCTGCGTCTGAGCCGCAACGACGTTCGCTACGTGGAACTGGTGGTGCGCGAACACATGCGCCCGGGACAACTCCGCGCCGCAGCCGTGCTCACGCCGCGCGCCCTGTACCGCTTCTTCCGCGACCTTGGCGACGCCGGTCCCGATGTGCTGCTCCACGAACTGGCCGACCACCTGGCGACGCGGGGGCCGCATGTGGATGCGCAGGGCTGGGTGGCGCACCTGGCGTGGACCGGGGCGCTGCTGGCCCATTACTACACGCCCACGCCCGCCCGGCAGGCGCGATTGATTGACGGCAACGGGTTGATGGCGGCCCTGGGGATTGGGCCGGGGCCCCGCGTTGGCGCGTTACTGCGCGAGATTGCCGAGGCGCAGGCGGCGGGGGATATCGCGACGCGCGAGGAGGCCATTGAACTGGCCAGGCAGCGCCTGGCGGCTGACGATGCCCGGTAACGACGAAGCACCGGCTGCACCGGTGCTTCGCTCTGGGAGGGCGTAGCCCTCCCAGACCCTCCCGCGGGCGGGGGTGTGGGGAAACCCGGTTTCCCCACACCCCTTGCCGAGGGCGTATGTTCACGTTAGCCGTCCATGCGGCTCGCGCCGCACACGAACGGGATGAACATAGGTTCTTCTCGGGAGAGCTACGCCCTCCCAAACCCCCCCACCGGGTGGGAGAATGGGGAAACCCGGTTTCCCCATCCCCTGCTTGAGGGCGAGGCCCTGCCGCGGGCGGGGGTATGGGGGAACCTGGTTCCCCACGTTCACGTTAGCGCATGCGGCACTTGACCCCCCCGCTGGGGAGAGGAGTCGCCCTCCCGCCCCCGGCGAGGGAGGGCTGGAGAGGAGTCATCTTGAAAAGTATTGGTCCTTGGGTTCGTGTTTCCCTTCGATCTTGACGCTCAGGCGCAACTCCTCGGTGCGCTGGCGGTCGTCACGGACAGGGGGACGCTCTTCATTGAGCAACGGCAGGAGCACCAGGGTCAGCACCATCATCACGGCCAGCAGAACGGTCGGGAAGAGATTGATCCACTCAACCATCGGCTACTCCTTAGCTGCAGGCGAGGCAGCCACCGCGGCATATTACCCTGAGGCAATCATTGCTCATCCACCGGGAGGTTCGGAGGGGCGCAGCCCCTCCGAACGTATGTGTTCACATTGCTCCTGGGAGCGAGGACATCATGGTCTTTGAGAAATTAATCCGGTATATCGGGCTGGCCGTGGGGCTAAAGCCCTCGGCTATGGAATGCGAAGCCCGCCTGCGCGGCCTAGAGCGGATTATGTATTCAAAGACCATCTTGCCCTCGGAGACGCGCCGAGGGCGAGACGCCCTCGCTTCCAGGCTCGTGGAGTACCTCGAGCATGTAAAGTTGCCCGAAATAAGGATAACACGCTTCCTCTGGGGGCCTGTGGCCCCCAGACCCACGCTCGCGGTGCGCTGACAACGTAACATAACATTACCCTGCGCATCCTACGCGAGAAGGCTTAACCGGGCAATGAGAGCCATCTGAGTTGTGACTAACGTGAAAATGGGGGAACCAAGTTCCCCCATACCCCCGTTTTCATTGGGCGGTGTGCCGCCCGGCGGCATGGACGGCTGATGTGAACATAGCCCCTCGGCGAGGGGTCGGGGGAAACCAGGTTTCCCCCGACCGCGGGAGGGGCTGGATCGAACGGTCCGAAGCGCCGTGGACCTCACGTCGCAGGGCGCCGGCACCCCGGCGCGGAGCGGACGTGCTGCATAGCGTGCCGAAGGGGTGAAGCTACTTCAGCACGTCACGCACGATCTGCTCGAGCCGGTCAAGCGGAAAGGGTTTGGGGAGGTAGTAATCCACGCGTTGCTCGCGGGCGCGCTTCTCGAGTTCCGGAGAGGCATAGGCGGTGATCATCACCACCCGCGTGTCGGGCGACGTCTCCTTAATCGCCGCGGCGAGTTGCAGGCCATTCATCCCCGGCATGTTGTAATCGGTGATCACCAGGGGAACCGGACGCAGGGCGATCTGGGCCAGGGCATCCGCTCCCCCGTTGACCGTGACGATATCGTAACCGCCGGTCAGATCGCGCATCAGGCGATGAAGAATGACCAGAATATCAGGCTCGTCTTCAACGAGAACGATGGCCGGATTGCGACCTGAGACATCGGGCATGGCCGCCACTCCTCAATTGGCTTCGAATCTCGATGCGGTTTCGCTGCACACAAACGGATATAAAAGCACCTTTTCAGGGGAGGGTGCAACTCTCCCCTCGGGCTGGAGCGGGGTGTTTACGGGAGGGCTGTGTCCTGCCTCTGGCCGGAGGGGTGAAGAACGCTGGTTTCCCCACTTCCGCATCAGGTGGACAGAAGCCGATAAACCCGCCTCACGAAGCTAAGTAGCGGCTATTGTAACATACCAGGGGTACCAGGGCAAGCGACGCCGGGGGCGGCCGGGTTTCTCCATACCCTACCCGGTGGGAGGGTTTGGGAGGGCGCAGCCCTCCCAGGAACAACCGTATGTTCATCCCGTCGGTGTGTGGCGCGAGCCGCGTGGAGGGCTGAGGTGAACACCGTTTGCAGCGTTCAGCCTCCCTCCCCGCCTCCCCCCGCTGGGGGGAGGAGCCGGGTTCCCGCCTCCAGGGGGGCTTCGCCACACCCTTACACCCTCATGGTCTTTGAATACATAATCCGCTCTAGGCCGCGCAGGCGGCCTTCGCATCCCCTGGCCGAGGGCTGATGGTCTTTGAAGAAATAATCCGCTCTAGCCCGCGCAGGCGGGCTTCGCATCCCATAGCCGAGGGCTTCAGCCCCACGGCCAGCCCGGCATAGCGGATGAATTTTTCAAAGACCATCAGCCCCACAGCCAGCCCGGCATAGCGGATGAATTTTTCAAAGACCATCAGGGAGCATGGATTGCGCAAGGTCCATGCGGTATGAGAACCAGGCAAACAATGGTACAGTAAATCACCGCCCCACGCGGGGGCGGGCGCCTGGTAGGAGCCTCTATGACGCAGCTTGTCGGCATCTTTCTCAACGTCCTCGTGCCGGTGTTCTCCCTGGTTCTGCTCGGCTACCTGACCGCTCCGCGTTTGCAACTGGAGACCCGCACCCTCTCGCGCTACGCCTACTTTGTTCTCACCCCGGCCCTGGTGTTTCTAACCCTGAGCCAGACGCGCATCGAAGTGGCCCTGGCGGGGCGGATGATCGGCTTCATTACCCTTGTCTACGCCGTAACGATTGTCATCGCCTTCGTCACGGCGCGCCTGCTGCGACGTCCGGCGACGATGACCGCGGCCTATGTGATGATCGCCGCCTTCGGCAACGTGGGCAACTTCGGGCTGCCGATCGTCCAGTTCGCCGAGGGGCCGGAGGCGCTCGGTCTGGCTACGCTGTACTTTCTGGCCAACCTGGTGCTGGCCTTCATCGTCTGCGTCACGGCGGCCAACTTCAGTCGGGGCATCAACCTGGCGATGGTGGGACGGGTCTTTCGCACTCCCGCGCTGATCGCCCTGGCCCCGGCGCTGGCCGTCAACGGGCTGAACATCAGCCTGCCCGCGGTGGTCACCCGGCCCCTGGAGTTGCTCTCGGCGGCGCTGATCCCGACCATGCTGATCGTCCTGGGGGCGCAGTTGGCCGAGGCGGGCATCCCGCGGCTCAACCCGGATATGCTGATCTCCAGCGCCATCAGGCTGATCGGCGGGCCGCTGATTGCCTTCAGCGTCGTCGGCTGGTTCGCCCTGCCGCCCCTGGAACGCAATGTCGGCATTCTCCAGGCCAGTATGCCCACCGCGGTCCTCGTATCCATTATCGCTATGGAGAACCGCCTGCTGCCGGAGTTTGTCACCGCAACCGTGCTCTTCTCGAACGTGATAAGCATAACCACCCTGGCGGTGGTGTTGCTGTTGTTGTAGGCGCAATACTTAACGTGAACATGGGGGAACCAGGTTCCCCCATACCCCCGCCCGCGGGAAGGTAAGGGCGCAGCCCTTGCGCAGGGGGATGGGGCAACCCGGTTTCCCCATCCCCCCGCCCGCAGGAGGGTTTGGGAGGGCAAAGCCCTCCCGAGAAGAACCTTCTCCCCCCGCTGGGGGGAGGAGCCGCGCTCCCGCCCCCAGCGGGAGTGCTGGAGAGCCCCCCTCCCAACCTCCCCCCGCTGGGGGGAGGAGCCGTGCTCCCGCCCCCAGCGGGAGTGCTGGAGAACGCGCTTCTCGCCCTCTCCCAGGTGTTCAGGTGCACAGCCCTTGCACCAGAATTGGTTGCTTGACATCTCAAAGTAATGTATAATAGCCGCCGCGGTTTTCCCCGTTCTCAAGTACAGATGCTCAGGAGCAACCATGAAACGACGCGAGTTTCTTCGTGGCGCAGCGGCCGGTGTCCTTGGTGGTCTCGGTATGACCCTGGCGGCGTGCGCCGCCCCGCCGACGGCGCCCCCGGCGGGTGGCGGCGCGACGGCGCCGGCAGGCGGCGCGGCAGCCGAGCCGACCGCGCCGCAGGCCCAGGCCCCGGCGCAGGGGTCGTCGCTCCCGGCGGTGGAGTGGCGCATGGGCACGAGTTGGCCAATCGCCCTTGACACGATCTACGGCGGTGCGACGGTGCTGGCCGAGCGGGTGGGCGAGTTGTCGGGCGGGATGTTCAAGATCACCACCTTCCCCGCCGGCGAGCTGTTCCCCGGCCTGGAGGTGGTGCAGAACGTGCAGCAGGGCACGGTCGAGTCGGGCCATACGGCGTTGTACTACTACGTCGGACTCAACCCGGCCTGGGCCTTTGGCACTTCGCTGCCCTTCGGCCTGACCGCCCAGCAGCAGAATGCCTGGCTGTACCACGGCGGCGGCAACGAGGCGATGAACAAACTGGCCAACAACTTCAGCGTTACCGTGTTCCCCGCCGGCAACACCGGCTCGCAGATGGGCGGCTGGTGGCGCAAGGAGGTCAACAGCATCGCCGATGTCCAGGGCATCAAGTTGCGCATCCCCGGCCTGGGCGCCGAAGTCTGGAAACGTCTCGGTGTGGTGACCCAGACCCTGCCCGGCGGCGAGATCTTTCAGGCCCTTTCCACCGGCGCAGTGGACGCCGCCGAGTGGGTCGGCCCGTATGACGATCTGAAGCTCGGCCTGCCCGACGCCGCGACCTTCTACTACACCCCTGGCTGGTGGGAGCCGGGCCCCACCTTGCACGCGGTGGTGAACAATGACGCCTGGAGCAAGCTGCCGGTGGAGTACCAGCGCTACTTCGCCGTGGCGGCCTGGGAGTCGAACATGAACATGCTGGCCAAGTACGACGCGCTGAACCAGGACGCGCTGAACCAGATCCTCTCGGGGGGGAAGATCCAGCTCAAGGTCTACTCCAACGAGATCCTCAAGGCGGCGCAGAAGGCGGCCTTCGAGCTCTACGACGAGAACGCGGGCAAGTCGCCCGAGTTCAAGGAGATCTACGAGCCCTGGAAGGAGTTCCGCACCAAGATCTACAAGTGGCACCAGACCAACGAGTTCCCCTTCGCGAACTTCGCGTACAATAACGCGGTCTAGGCCAGGGTTCACGCCAGCGTTGCCGCCAGGCGGAATGGCCGGGGGCGTAGCCATCCGTACCTCCCGTGAACAGTCACGCAACAGGGGCAGGTTGCAAACCTGCCCCTGTTGCGCGTCAGCGTTGTTCGCCAGCGGCCAGGGGCGAAACGCATGCGCCGATGCGGAAGGGAAACAGGTTCGCCCCTACCCGCGTTTATGTTTGGAACACGAGGGTGAGAGACAGCCATGGCACTCGAAGCCGAAAAGCTCCTGAGCTGGTTGGCCCCGCGCCTGCCGGCGTATGTTGCGGAGTTGGAGCGGTTGTGCGCGATTGATAGCCCAACCGGGCACCGGGCCGGCATTGAGGCGCTGGGCCAATCGGTGGAGGGCTGGGCGGTGGCGCGGGGTTGGCAGGCGCGCCGCTTTCCCGACGCGCAGGCCGGTGATGGGCTGGCGCTTACCGCGCATGGCACGGGCCAGCTCCGGATCATGCTGGCGGCGCACCTCGATACGGTGTACCCGGTGGGCACGGCGGCGACGCGCCCCCTGCGGCGCGTGGGCGCGCGGCTGGTCGGGCCGGGGAGCGCCGACAACAAAGGCGGGCTCCTCTCCGCGCTCTACGCGGTCGAGGCCCTGGCGGCCCTGGCCCCGCAGAGCTTCGCCACCCTCAGCGTGGTCTGTGGCAGTGACGAGGAACGCGATAACCGGGCCTCGCGGGCTATGCTCGAAGCCCTGGCCCCGGCGTATGACCTGGCCCTGGTGATGGAGCCGGCCCGCGCCAACGGCGACATCGTCAGCGCGCGCAAGGGGAGCGGCGAGTTCGCGCTGGAGGTGACGGGGCGCGCGGCCCACGCGGGGGTCGAGCCCGAGCGCGGGGTGAACGCGATCCTGGCGCTGGCCCATCAGGTCATCGCCCTGCAGGGGCTTAACGGAATGCGTCCCGGCGTCACGGTGAACGTGGGCGTGATCGAGGGCGGCGACGCGCCGAACGTGGTGCCGGCGCGGGCGCGGGCGCTGGTGGATGCGCGGGCGGTGGCGCCGGAGGATATGGCGCCGGTAACCGCGGCGGTGGAGGCCATTGCCGCCAGGGAGACGCTTCCGGGCGCGGTGACGCGGGTCAGCGGAGGGTGGACCTTCGCGCCTATGGCGCGGACGCCGGCGGTCGAGCGGCTGGTGCACCTGGCGCGGGCCTGCGCGGGCGAGCTAGGCTTCGCCCTGAGCGATACGGCCACCGGCGGGGCGAGTTACGCCAATCTGCTGGCAGGCATGGGCCTGCCCGTGCTGGATGGCCTGGGACCGGTGGGGGGCAACTACCACGGTCCCGAGGAATACATCGAAGAGGGCAGCATCGTGCCGCGCATCGCGCTGGTGGCGCTACTGGTCGCCCGCCTGGCGCGTGATCGGGCGTAGGGGCGCTGCGCGGCCCTTCTGGGTGAGGGGATGGGGGAAACCTGGTTTCCCCTTCCCCCTGCTTGAGAGTGGGCGGGATGAAAATACTTCTCGGGAGGGCGTAGCCCTCCCAAACCCTCCCACCCCCTCCCCAGCCCTCCCCCGCTGGAGGAGAGAACCCGGCTCCTCCCCCCAGCGGGGGGAGGCTGGGAGGGGGGCAGAACGTTGCGAACGGTACCTCTCCTACGAACCATCACCCGATGAAAACGGGGGTATGGGGGAACCTGGTTCCCCCATTTTGGCGCAACGCAGAGATGGTATCACCTCGCGCGCCTGGAGAGCACGGCGAGCACGACGGCGGTTTCGAGGGCGGCGGCGAGCACGAAGGCCAGGGGCAGGGCGATGGGGCCGAGGGGCCGGACAAGGGCGGCGCTGAGGGCGATGCGGGCGGCGAGTTGCAGCACGTTGGCCACCAGGGGCGTGCGCGTATCGTAGCGCGCCACCAGGCCGCGGGTGGCGATCTCGGTGGCCACATATGCGGGCAGACCGAGCGCGTAGATTGCCAGGAGCCGGTAGGTGAGATCGCCGGCGGCTGCATCGAACGCGCCGCGCTCGAAAAGCAGGGCGATCAGGGGGCGTCCGAGGGCGATCAGCGCGAGGGCGGCCAGGAGGCTGGCGCCGGTGGCGATGCGCAACGTGCGGCGCAGGAGGGCGCGGAAGGCCGCCAGGTCGTCGGCGACGCCGAAGGCGGCGAGGGATGGCAGGGCGGCCTGGCCGATGGCCAGCCCGAGCAGGCGCACCGGCAGGCCGACGAGCAACAGGGCATTGACCAGCGCGCCCACCGTGGCGGTGACGCCGCTGAGGCTGGCGAAGGTGACATCAACGATGTTCCCCGCATAATTACTCAACCCGGAGAGCGCGTTGGGCCAGAGCAGGCGCAGTGTCAGGCGCAGATCGCGATCGCCCGGGTCCCACAGCAGGCGTGGCCGGAAGTGGTGACCGCGCAGGGCGGGGACGAGGATCACGATCTGGAGCAGGGCGTCGAAGAGCGAGCCAATCGTGGGGCCAAAGATCCCCACCTCAGGAACCACGAGCGCCGCGACCGTTCCGCCGATCAGCGTCAGGTTGCGCAGGGCGATCGCCAGGGCGGGGAGCAGGATCTGGTTGCGGCTGACCAGGAGAGCCACCAGAGCGGCCTCGCTGATCACCAGCAGCACTTCGAGCAACAGGATGCGTGTCAGGGTGACGGTGAGGGCCTGGGTAGCGGGATCAAAGCCGGGAGCCAGGACCGCGCGCACGAAGAGCGGCGCGGCAAGGGCGGCGAGGAGGCACAGGGGCGCGAACACCCCCAGCAAGGCCGTCAGCGTCAGATTGACCAGGCGATTGGCGGCGGGCGAGCCGCCGCGGGCGAAGGCCCGCACCAGCACCGGAACCAGAGCGTTGGTCAGGGCGCCGCCGGCGATCAACAGACTGACGGTTTCGGGGAGGCGAAAGGCCGCATAAAATGCCGCGGCCTCGTCAGCGAGGCCGAAGCGGGCATTCAGCAAGATCTGGCGGACGACACCGAGGATTGCCGAGACCAGAAAGCTGGCCATGTAGAGGACCGAGGCCTCGGTGACGGAAACCTGCAACGCCGGCCAGTCGCGGAGGGGCGTCTGCCGGAGGCGGGCCAGCAGATTCAGGGCAGAGTGACGCAACGACGTGCCACCTGGCCTTGCCAGGGCGCATACGCGAGGGGGTGTTGGCGGAACACAACGCTCTCCCTGCCTCCCGGCGGGGAGGGGCGCAAAGAAACCCTGGGAGGGCTATGCCCTCCCAGACCCTCCCCCACTGGGGGCGGGCACCCGGCTCCTCCCCCCAGCGGGGGGAGGCTGGGAGGGGGGCGGAACGCAGCGAACGATGGTCACCTCAGCCGTCCATGCGGCTCCGCCGCACGCGGGCGGGGGTATGGGGGAACCGGGTTCCCCCATGTCCCTGCGTGAGGGCCAGGCCCTCCCGCGGGCGGGGGTATGGGGAAACCGGGTTCCCCCATGCGCACCTCAGCCGTCCATGCGGCTGCGCCGCGCACCGACGCAATGAAAGTAAAGTTGTTCCTGGGAGGGCGCAGCCCTCCCAGACCCTCCCGCGGGCGGGGGTATGGGGAAACCGGGTTCCCCCATGCGCACCTCAGAACAGCAAGCCGCCATCAACCGACAGCGTGACGCCGGTGATGAAGCTCGCCTCATCGGAGGCGAGGAAGAGGTAGGCGTTAGCGATATCCTCGGGGGTGCCGAGGCGGCGCAGGGGGGTGCGTTCGCGCACGCTCTCGAGCACCTTTTCAGGCACCGTCGCGATCATCTCGGTAGCGGTAAAGCCAGGGGCGATGGCATTGACGCGAATATGGTTGGGGCCAAGCTCACGCGCCCAGGTCTTGGTCATACCAATCACGCCGGCCTTGGCGGCGACATAGTTCGTCTGGCCGAAGTTGCCGTGGAGACCGACGATCGAAGCAGCATTGATGATCGACCCGCCGCCATTGGCGATCATAATCGGCACGACGGCCCTGGCGCACAGCCAGACACCCTTGAGATTGACATTAATCACCGCGTCGAACTGATCCTCGGTCATCTTCTGCATGCGGGCGTCGCGGGTGATGCCAGCATTGTTCACGAGGATATCGATCCGCCCGAACGCCTCAACCGTCGTCCGCACCGCAACCTCAACCGACTCGGCGCGGCTGACATCAAGGAAAACCGCCTTGGCCTGGCCATCATTGCGGACAATCTCCTCGGCGACGGCCTGGGCGTTGGCCATATTGATGTCGGCGACCGCGACTCGCGCGCCCTCGCGGGCGAAGGTAAGGGCCGTAACCTTGCCGATACCCTGGCCGCCACCGGTGATGAAGGCAACCTTATCTTTCAGTCGCATACCAGCTCCTTAATCCAGGGGCGCCCCTGAGCAACAACGGCGCGGCCCCATCGCCGCGCCACGGGTAAAGACGTTACTGGCTGCGCTTGGCAAGCCACGCCTCGATCTGCGGCCAGGTGCGCTTGCTCGCGCCGCTGCCGACCATCAGACCGATATGGCCGCCCTTCATCTCCAGCAACAGTTTGTCGCGCGAGCCGAACTTATCCATTGCCGTAACGGACTGGCAGGTGGGGACGATATGGTCGCGGTCGGCGATCACATTGAGCACGCTGGCCTTCACATTGCGCAGATCGACCGCGCGGCCCTCCATCTGCAGCGTCCCCTCCATCAGCCGGTTCTCGCGGAAGAACTCGACGATCCACTGCCGGAAGGCCGCGCCGGGGAAATTCACCCCGTCGGTGACCCAGTTGTTCATCGCCAGCCAGGACTCGACCACGGCCGGATTATCGAGGTTATCCCAGAGTTTCAGGTAGTTGAGCACCCAGTTCTCGACCGGCTTGAGCATCTTATTGCCGTAGTCAATAATCTCGCCGGGCACGTTGCCGAACTGGCGCACCAGTTCGTCAACGTTGTAGTAGGGCGTATTGAGCCACTTGTTGAAGGGGCCGGCCTCTTTGTTCCCGAAGTCGAGGGGCGCGGTGAGGAGGACCAGGTTGCGCAGGCCATCATCGGGGCGCATGGCGGCGTAGATCACCGTAATGGTCGCGCCGATACACCAGCCGCACATGCTGAACTCGCGCGTGCCGCTGTGCCGCTGCATGGCCCGCACCGCCCGCGGGAGGAACTTGAGCGAGAAGTCCTCGAAGTCATACCCGGCATCTTCGGGACCGGGGCGGCCCCAGTCGAGCATGTAGACCTCGTAGCCCTGGCGGACCATGTACTCGACGAAGCTATTGCCCGGGCGCAGGTCGAAAATATCGGGCCGGTTGATCAACGCGAAGACCAGCAGAAGCGGCACCGGTTTCCGCTGCTCGGGGGGCGTCTGCGGATAGAAGTGGTACAGCTTCATCTTATTGAGCGTCCAGATCACCTCTTTGGGCGTCAGCCCGATCTGGACGTTCAACCGGTTGGTGGCCAGTTTCGTTAGCGTATCGGTGCTCTTGCCAAGCCGCTCCATCTCGGCATAGAGGTTGTAGGTCAACTGTTCAACATCCAGGGTTGGGGGGCTTTGAGTGGTCATCGGCAGCTCCCTTTCTCAATGTCGGTCTGAAGCGCCCGTAGCGGCCTGACCAGCGCGCCGGGGGCCACAGGCGAAGCGGGGGATCGACGCTTAGCTTTCCGTGGCGGGCTTACGGGTCCGGCGCGGCTTCGCGGCGCCTTCAGCTTCGCCTGCGGCAGCCTCTTCGGGCGACACGGCGCCATTGGCTGAGGCGACCACGGCCAGGCCGTGCACCGCTTGCAGCAACTCGTCAAGCTGCACCTGCATGTCGTCCAGACGCATCTCAATATTGGTCAGGCGCGACGCCAGGTTGATCACCTCGGCGCGCGAGGGCATATTGATCTGCGACAGATAGGTCTCCATGTACTGGTTGACGGCCTGGCGAATCGGGGCGGAAGCTGCGAGGAGCGTGTCGAGCTGCAAACCGATGGCGTTGGCGAAGACCTCGGTGTTGACCAGCGCGGCCATGCCTTTGGCCCAGGCATCAAGATTGGCGTCGCGAATCGTGCGCCAGGTGCCGATCGGATCGTTCGGATTAAACCCGTCAGTCGGGCTCTGGCTCATATCTGGTCTCCTTTGACGGTGTTGCGCAACACAGGCGTGTCCGGGGATTGACAATTTACTTGTAGGGTATTCCAGATAGTTACTGCGCGGTTACATGGGCAAAGGTCGCGGCCGCGCGCCCTGGCCTGGCGGGCGCGCTCCCCCATCGCCGCTTCAGCTCCGCCGCACACCGACGGAATGAACCTGCTTCTTGGGAGGGTGCGGCCCTCCCAACCCCTCCCACCGGGTGGGGGGATGGGGAAACCTGGTTTCCCCGTACCCCTGCTCGAGGGCTGCGCTCTCACCTTCTCGGGGGCGGGGGCGTGGGGAAACCTGGTTTCCCCGTACCCCTGCTCGAGGGCTGCGCTCGCCCCAACCCTCCCGCGAGCGGGGGGATGGGGGAACCAGGTTCCCCCATGTTCACGGTAGGGAACCGGTCCGTAGCGCTGTGGAGGCCGAAGGCCGCCTCTGCCATCACTTCCGCACGGCGATCTCGTACACCTGGCGCATGGGGTGCTCGACGCCGCTGAGGGCCAGTTCCAGCGCGTAGCGCCCGGTGCGGGTGGGAGTGAGCCGCAACCGGTCAGCCTCGATTGGCAAACAATCAGCCGCCAGTTCGACGCGCCGGCGCACGTCGGCGAGCAGTTCGCCGGCGGGGTCGCACAGGCGCGCTTCCAGCACAGCGTCCTGGAAGGAGCGACGCGCATCGTTGACCACGAACAACGGCAGTTGCAGCGCCTCGCCAATGGCGTACGCGCGCGGCGGGTACAGACAGAAGGCGTACTGGGGACTGAAGGCTGCCTGCAGGGCGTAGTAGGAACGCTTGGGCACGCGCCAGTAGTCCACCACGCTCCAGAGAATGGCCGGGTAGGGATCAACGAAGAGAAAGGGCACAATGCCGCCGGTGGGGCGGTACTTGTGCGCGCGCAAGCGGTCAATGTAATACCGGTTGATGAAGATCTGGTAGTCCTGTGACATGGCGATCATTTCGGCCAGGGATTCGGCCTCGCGCCAGGCGATCCAGTTTGACATAATATCTGCCTGGAAGCTGTGGCGCTCCTTCAGGCGCTCCACGTCAGCCGCGCTGAGACAGGGCGGCATGAACTTCAGCGCGCTCTCCAGGTTGGGGAAACTCTGCGCGCCGAACTCGGTGACGAAGGCCATGTTGGCAGGAAAGCGCCGGTGCATGACCTCGGCGTCGTCGAGGGTGCCATAGTTGCGGTACCAGCCGAAGTACACGTGCGCATCGGTGCCTTTGCGCACATACGGAATGTCAACTTCGCCCGATGAGCGCACTGCCGGGCGGGTTGGATCTTCCTGTTCGGCCACCTCTTTGAGTTGCGTGTCGAGCACATCGCGGTTCCAACTGAACCCGAAGGCCGTCCAGTATGTGCGTAGCCGGCTGAGAAGCGACTCGTCGGCGGTGTCTTCGATGACCACCGGTTCGTTGTGCATGCACCAGACGCC
This sequence comes from Chloroflexaceae bacterium, assembly GCA_034434655.1. Taxonomy (GTDB): domain Bacteria; phylum Chloroflexota; class Chloroflexia; order Chloroflexales; family Chloroflexaceae; genus JACAEO01. The sequence continues at coordinate 5,205 of DAOTYR010000137.1, read as the reverse complement.
GATGCTTGGATGGCTCCCGAGCAGCCGCACCATGTGCCGGACCTGCCGCCGCGCCTCGGGCAGGATGCGCCGGGCGTACAGCCACTGGAGCGGAAAGTCCTGCCAGAGTAAGATGCCGGCCACATTTGCGGCTTCATAAAACGCTGGATGATCCACATGGGCGTGGACGCGCAGCAGGTTCATGTGGCAGGCGCGGGCCAGTTCGAGATCCTGGGCGCAGCGTTCGGGGGTCATGGTAGCGATGCGCATGTCGCCGGGCGGGTAGTTGTTGCCCTTGACGAGAAAGCGCACGCCGTTGAGATGGGGGATCCAGTTGCGCAGATCGAAGCTGCGCACGCCGAAGGTGATCCGCTGCGCGTCGCTCAGATGCTCGTCGAGCAGGACTTCAATCGCCACGTCGTACAGGTCGGGCCGCCCCAGGTCGTGCGTCCACCACAGGCGAGGGTCGCGCAGCTTCAGCAGCCCGCCGAGTTCCTGGCGCCCGCGGCGCAGCATACGGCGCTGCTCGATGATCTGCGTCTCGCCGCTGAAGGTGCGCGGCGCGAAGCGCAGGCGCAGGGTCGCCTGCGCCTCGACGGTGGAGTCCACTTCCAGGTCGAAGCGCAGTTGTGCCGCGCGCTCGTCGCAGGCCAGGGTGAGCAGGCGCGCGTGGCGCAGCCGCGCCGGGCCGCTGGCGTGCAACTCCACCGGCAGCCAGATGCCCCCGGGGTTGGCCCGGGGGTCGAAGCAGTCCCAGTGGGAGAAGACGCCGGTGATCATGGTCTTGTTGAGCTTGTTGCGCTCGTCGGGACAATCCACTTCCACCAGCAGGGTGTTCTCGGTCTGGAGGATGTCGCTCACCTCGACCTCGTTGGGAATGAAATAGCCCTCGTGGGCGCCGAGGTCCACGCCATTGAGGTAGGGGCGCGAGTAGTAGAAGATGCCGTTGAGGCGCAGCCAGAGGCGCGCGTGCTGGCGCCGGTCCGCCGCGGGATGCTCCGGCGCCGGGGCGCCGGTCACGCGCAGGGGGTCGAAGGGAAACCGGCAGCGATAGACCACTTTTCCGGCGTGCTCTTCGAGGCCGGGGAGTTGCTGCCAGTGGGCCGGCACGTGGGCCGGCAGCCAGCCTTCCTCGCCACGGGGGTAGATCCCGTTGCGAAAAGCCGGCAGTGGCCGGATCTGCCAGTGATCCGTGAGGGTTTGGAGCAGCATAGTGCGTTCTTGATTCGGAGGTACACGGTGGAGGGGCGCAGAGAGGTATCGCCGCCCCGCGTGCCCCCGTTCCCGCCCGCGGCGGCCAGGCGGCCCGACGAACCGCTCACGGCGCTCCGGCCGTGGGCGGGCGACCATCGGTTGGCGCAGGGCCGCAGACCCTCCAGGAATGGTTATAATTCGCGCAGCGCCTGCCAGTATACCGCGATCCGCTGACGCCGCATATCGGGGCGATGGCCCAGCCGGGCCTTGAGCGTCTCGACCAGCAGTTCGTAGGCGAAACCGAGACGGAGGAAGGCCCGTAGCGCCCCGGCGAAGCGCCAGCCGTACCACATGCGCGCCAGGAGTATTTTACTGCGATTGAAGTGGATGTGCCGCCGCGCCGGGGCCTGGTCGCTGCTTTTGCCCTCGTGGTGCAGCACTGTCGCCTCGGGGAGGTGCCAGATCGCCGATGATCCGCCGGCGCGCGCGCGTTGCAGGCGCCATTGCCACTCCAGTTCTTCACTGTACATAAAAAAGCGTTCGTCGAGCAAGCCGGCGCGGCGAATGGCTTCGCCGCGCACGAGCAGCGCCGCGCCCACCAGCCAGTCCACAGGCTGCGCCAGGCCGTCCGGGGTATCGGCGCACCGGTAGCGCCGCGCCCAGGGGTTGCCCGGCCACAGCCGGTCGAGCGCGGTGCTCTCCCAGAAGAAGGTCATGCGGGTGGGGAAGCGCCGCCGGGAGGACTGCGCGCTGCCGTCGGCGTAGCGCAGTTGCGGCCCGACGGCGACCAGGTCGGGCCGGGCCTCGAGGAAGCGCACCAGGCGCGGGATGGCGTCGCCGACCGGCTCGGTGTCGGGGTTGAGCAGCAGAATGAAGGGCACGTCGCGGGCCAGCACTTCGCGCAGAGCCAGGTTGTTGCCCGCGGCGAAGCCCAGGTTGGCCCCGGCCTCGATCAGCCGCGCGCGGGGAAAGGCAGCGCGCAGCGCCTCCGGCGTGCCATCGGCGCTCTGGTTGTCAACGACGATGATCTCGTAGGCGATGCCGCTGCCCGCCAGCGAGGCCTCGACCGCCCGCAGGCAGCGGCACACCAGGTCGCGGACGTTCCAGGAGACGATGACAATCGCCAGGTCGATCACGGCACACTCTCATCGGCGACGAGGGTCACGCTGTCGGTATGCCCGGCTTCGGCGAAGATCAGCAGTTCGTTGCGCTCGTCGAGCCAGGAGACGGGCAGTTTGTAGGCGTCCTGCGGGCCGATCTGCCAGAAGCGCCCGATGTTGCGCCCGTTCAGCCAGATCTGGCCCTTTTCCAGACGGCCGGGTTCGAGCCGCAGGGCGCGAACGTGGGGCAGGGCATCGCGCCCGAAGCGCGCCCGGTACCACGCCGGACCACCGGCGGGCGGGGGGCCGGCGCCGGGTTCCACGCCGGCGCGGAAGCTCCAGGCCGCCGGCAGGGGCCGCGCAGGGTCGTAGGTGACGAGCGTCGCGCGCCAGGGGGCGCCGGAGTAGTCCTGCAGCAGCAGGGCCAGCACGTTGACCCCGGGCCGCAGCAGGTGGGTGATGTCGTGTTTGATCCAGCCGTGGCTATGGTGGCGGCTGAAGCGGTCAATCGCCAGGCCGTTGACGAAGAGCGCCCCGCTGCCCCGCTCGGCGCTGCTGAAATGCACCACGGCGCGCCAGCCGTCGGGCACGCTGATCTCTCGCAGGAGCCAGAGCGCCGGCGCGCTGAAGGGCAGGCGCCCCAGGTGGACGCCGGCGGCGTCGGGGCGCACGGCGGCCGGGCGCGCGCGGGCGACGGCCTCGCCGGCGAAGCTCACTTCCTGCCACAGGGCGATCCAGCCCCCGGCAATATCCTCCTCGGCGCCGCCCAGGTAGAGGGTATCGAGCAGCCCCTTGCGCTCGCCCAGCCCCAGGCCGTAGTTGAAGCGCCCGAGATTATCGGCCAGCAGGCGCAGATCGTGGCGCCCGGCGGCCAGGCGCAGCGGCAGGGCATAGCGCGGCCCGGCGGGGTCAACCCCCAGGACGCCGAGTTCCACCCCGTCGGCGAACACCCGCAGGCGGTCGCTCACCCAGGGAGCGACCAGCGTGGTATCCAGGGGCGCGTCCAGGTCGAGCGCGGCGCGGTACCAGCCGTAGCCATGGTCGCAGCCGAGTTGCTCCAGCGGGCAGGGCGCCTGCAGGGCATGCCAGCCTTCCTCGGTGGTCAGATCGGCCACCGGGCAGCGTTCGACGGGAAGGGTCAGGCGCGCCTGTCGCGGCGGGAGGGGGCGCGGGGCGATGGGCGACTCGCCGGCGGGGTCAGGCGCGCAGCGGGCCGCCGCCTCGGCGCTGAGGAGCAAGATCCGCAGCGTCCCGGCGGAGCCGCGCAGGTCGAGGGCGGCCTGGTCGCGCGCGATCCAGTAGCGCAGGCGCAGGGTCGTCGCCTCCAGGCGCGGCCGCATCCCCATCCCGGCGCGCAGCGCCTCCAGCGGCGCGCCGAGTCCGGGCAGGGCCAGTTCCAGCTCGCCCTGCTCGCCGGGCTGGCCGTAGACAATCAACAGGTGGCGGGAGTCATCGCTCCAGAAGCCCAGCAGGCGCCCGGTATGGCAGACGAGGGTCAGCCCCTCGGCGAGCGGCAGGTGGGCGAAGATGGGCCGGAGGCTGCCCGGTTCCACCTCGACGCTCAGGTGGCGCGGCGGGTCGTCCAGCAGGACCTGGTAGGTGCGGCCCTCCAGGTCGGGGTTCTGGAGGAAGGCGGCCTGAAAGCGGCGCCAGGGTGCGGGCGCGCCGGGGCCGGCGCGCGCGATGCGGAAGGGGGCCGCGCCGCCCTCGCTGCGCCCGCGCACCGCCGGGGGGACGAGCACAGTCAGGCCCCCCGGCGCGGCATCGGCCAGGACGGGGGCCAGGCGCGCGCCGAAGCAGGCCAGGAAGAGATGGTGGCGGCGGGCGACGAAGGCCTTCTCGCGCAGGTCGCCGCACTCGCTCACCGGGGCGTCATAGTCATAGCTGGTGGTCATATGCACCAGATCGCCGCCGACGGTGCGCCCGCCCCAGAAGCCGAAGTTGGTGCCCCCGGCCCACATCCAGTGCGAAAAGCCGGCGCAGCCCACGGCGGTAAGCTGGTGGAGGATCATATCGAGCTTCGCCGCCGACTTGCGCGTCTGGCGGCTTGCGCCCCAGGCGTCGAACCAGCCGCTCCACAGCTCGCTGACAAGCATGGGAGTATCGGGCCAGACGGCGCGGGTCTGGACGAGCTTCTCGGCGATGCCGCTCCAGCCATTGCGGAACTCGGGCCAATCGGGGGTCGCGCCCATGCAGGTGTACAGCGGCACCTCGATACCCCGTTCCACCAGGGCGCGGGCCAGGGTGCGCTGGTGGGCATCGTGGCCATAGACGCCCGAGGCCCAGTGCTCATTCTCGATCTGGCAGAGGATCACCGGGCCGCCGCGGGTAACCTGGCGCGGGGCGATGATCGGCAGCAGGCGGTCGAACCAGCGCAGCGCCGCGCCGAGGTAGCCGGGGCTATCCACACGCAGGCGGATGGCGGGATCGGCGCTGAGCCAGGCGGGGATGCCGCCATTCTCCCACTCGGCGCAGATGTAGGGACCAGGGCGCACGATGGCCTTCAGGCCCAGTTCGTGGCAGAGGTCGAGAAAAGCCCCCAGATCGGCCTCGGCGTGGAAATCGAACACGCCGGGATGGAGTTCGTGGCGGTTCCAGGGGATGACCGTATCAATCGTATTGAGGCCGGCCCAGCGAGCCTGTTCGAGCAGGGGCCGCCACTCGGCGCGGGGCCAGCGGAAGTAGTGGACACAGCCGGCCAGCAGGTACCATGGCTCGCCATTGAGACGGAGACCGTCGCGGTCAATGCTCACTGAGGGCGTCACGGGATGGTCCTTAGGTGGTTATTGAGACATTCATCCGCTATGCCGTGGGGCTAATGTGAACATGGGGGAACCAGGTTCCCCCACACCCCCGCCCGTGAGAGGGCCTGGCCCTCAAGCGGGGAGATGGGGAAACCGGGTTTCCCCATCCCCCCACCCGGTGGGAGGGT
>DAOTYR010000136.1:0-4972 GCA_034434655.1 Chloroflexaceae bacterium | reverse complement strand
CGGCCCTGGAGAACGTGCTGGCGATCAACCCCCAGAACCCCCACGCCCTCTACGGCCTTGCCGTGCTCGATGGCAAGGCGTAGCAACGCTGCCCAGGCAGGCCCGCCGTCATAGATTGCGCTTGCCTCTACCGTCCTGAGGTGAACATAGGCTCTCGAAGAGGGGAATGGGGAAACCGGGTTTCCCCATTCCCCTGCGGATGCAGGCCGGAGGCCCGCGCACCCAGGCCCCGGCCCGCGGGAGGGTTTGGGAGGGCAACGCCCTCCCAGGGAACCCCTGTGTATCCCATCGGGGCGCGGCCTGTCCGTATGCGCGGCTGATGCGGCCGCATCAGCCGGATTGGTAAGTGTTCACATTTCTCCTGGGAGCGCGGGCATCTTGCCCGCGGAGACGCGATGGGGGCGAAACGCCCTCGCTCGCAGGCGCGTGGGTTACCCCAGGTGTGAACAGTTACCCGGATTGCGCACTATACCCCCGCCGCGCGGGGCGCCTCTTCCAGCGCTTCGACCTGGCCTACCCAGTAGGTGTTGCGGCGCACCGTGGGGACGCTGCGCACCTGCACCCCGGCCACCTCGGTCACTTCCTCCTCATTGACCAGAATCAACGTGGGACGCACACCGTTGAAGCGGCGGCTGTAGGCGGCCATCGCTTCCTCGATTTTGCGCGCAATGCTCAGTTTCGGGTTATCGTCGTACCAGACCAGAAAGGGTGGACGTCTGGACAGCATGGACGCCTCCTACCAGCGCACGTGCCAGGTGCCGGCACGCAGGTTCTGAAACAGGGTGCAGCAGCGTCCATCGGCGCAACGCACAGCGAAGTAGCGCCGATCGTCACGGCGCCTGCGCCCCGCCTCCTCCCACATGGCCTCGACCTGCACAATCAGATGGAGCGCACCCCGGCTCTGAAAGCGGGCCGGCAGGAACCCGTAACGGTAGGCGGTCAGGGCGATCGGTTCGTCCGCGGGGCGCCGCGGCGGGCGCGCATGGCGCCGGGGTAGGGCAGCGGTGCGCCAGGTGATCATCATTGCCGACCTCGATGGGTAGACGCTGTTCCTGGTCGGTAGTATAATAGAACATATGTTCAATGTCAAGGTGCTAACGTAACAATAGGCCCCTGGAGCAGGGGAATGGGGAAACCCGGTTTCCCCATTCCCCCCTCCCGCGAGAGCGTGGGGGCGGGCCACACCCGCACGCAGGGAGATGGGGGAAACCGGGTTTCCCCAGCTCCCCACCCGGCGCGAGGGGTTGGGCGGGCCACACCCGCACGCAGGGAGATGGGGGAAACCGGGTTTCCCCATTCCCCCACCCGGCGGGAGGGGTTGGGCGGGCCATACACTCACGCAGGGAGATGGGGGAAACCGGGTTTCCCCAGCTCCCCACCCGGCGCGAGGGTGTGGAGGGCTGGCCCTTACACATTGAGATGGCGAAACCGGGTTTCCCCGTGCCCCCGCCCGGCGGGAGGATGTGGGCGGGCTACGCCCTCGCGCAGGGGAATGGGGGAAACCGGGTTTCCCCATTCCCCGCCCCGGCGGGAGGGGTTGGGCGGGCCACACACTCACGCAGGGAGATGGGGGAAACTGGGTTTCCCCATACCCCCACCCGGTGGGAGGGTTTGGGCGGGCCACGCCTTCTCGCAGGGAGATGGCGAAACCGGGTTTCCCCATCCCCCCACCCGGTGGGAGGGTGTGCGAGGGCTGCGCCCTCGCGCAGGGGTGTGGGAAAACCGGGTTGCCCCATCCTCCCACCTGGCGGGAGCGTGGGCGAGGGCTGCGCCCTCGCACAGGGGTGTGGGGAAACCGGGTTGCCCCACCACTCACCCAGAGGGAGGGTGTGGGCGGGCGCAGCCCTCCCAGGAACAACCTTTTTCATCCCATTGGGATGCGGCGCAGCCGCATTGCCGGCTGACGCAAGGCGAACGCTTGCCGGGCCGGTGTGGTATGATTCTATGTGCGACTGAGAGCAAGGAGGATCCGGTCAATGGGAACGCACAACGACACCGTGGCTCCTGAGGAGCGCGAGGACGTTGCCCGGCGGTACCGTGAACTGCTCAGCGCGTACAAGACGCTCAACGCCGAAGTGGCCGATCTGGCCTGGGCGCTCGCCGATCTCGAACAGGAGATCGCCACCCTTGCCGCCGCCACCGGCGCGGCCGGGGCGCGGGCGCGGCAGCGCCTGCGCGATCTGCGACGCCAGCGCGATGCGTTGGAAGAGCAGGCCCTCCGGCAGATGGACCAGGCCGAGACCATCGCGGCCGAGCTTGCGCGTCTGCGCCGGGCTCTGGATGAGGTCGGGGCGCCCGTGGTTGGGGGCCGGGGGTAAGGCGCGGCCTTACTCCAGCACGATCTCGCCGCTGCGCCCGCCCCGTTTTTCGGCCAGGCGAATGTCGCCGATCCGCATGCCCCGATCCACGGCCTTGCACATATCGTAGATCGTCAGCGCGGCCACGCTCACGGCGGTCAGGGCCTCCATCTCCACGCCGGTTGGCCCGCGCGTGCGCACCCGCGCCTCGATGCGCAAGGCGCTCGCCTCGGCATCGGGTTCGATCGTCACGCTCACGTGGGTCAGCAGCAGGGTGTGGCAGAGGGGGATCAGGTCAGGTGTGCGCTTGGCCGCCATAATGCCCGCAATGCGCGCCGCGGCCAGCACGTCCCCCTTCGGCGCGGCGCCGCTCAGAATGAGGTGCAGCGTTTCTGGTTGCATGGTGATGCTGCCCCGCGCCACCGCTTCGCGCTGGGTGTCGGCCTTCGCCCCCACGTCCACCATCTGCGCCTGTCCCTGCTCGTCGAGATGGGTCAGCCGGGGGGTCTCGTCGGGTTGGCTCATGGGTTGCCTCTTTATTGTATGGAACGGTTCAGCTATCGGGCCACCGGGTCGCCTGACGCGCCGCACTGTCCCGCTATCTTCTGCAGGTGTAGCTGACGTTGGCGGAGCCATATGGAATCAGCGGTTTTTTCCTGAATATCACCTTGGGGCGATAGTCCATGCGCCATCAGCCATGATATCCCATAGACATGCTCTTGCATCCTTGAAATTCACTATCGATTCTCCATCAAAAAAACCAATCTCATTAACAATCCCATCCCAATGCGTATCGCAAACCAAATGGACGATGAAATTACTCTCCCCCTGATGAGTAAATTGATAGATAGCACGGGAGACGAGAGGCGTAAACAATCCACGAATATCGTCACCTCTACCTGCAAGCACACCGCCAGCCGTATCATCCCAAGACAAAGGAGTTATCCGGATGAGCCATGGGCCATCAGCTTTAATCTCTATATCATATCTACCTGATTCAAGCAAGCGATGGCCTGCGTAATAACCTATTTCATTCACAAGAAGTTCATCATCATCATCATCATCAGGATACGCTGTCACAATAAAATTACTTCTTCCTTCATGTCCCAGGTAGACTCGTGACAATTTGGGCACTGCCACAGAAACAACTTTTGCTCCACGTCCCGTAAATTCTTGGGGAGGGACAGGGGTAGGACTGCTGATAGGTGATGGGATTGGTGATGGGGTATCTGTCGGCCTGGGGGTGCTGGTCGGCCTGGGGGTGTCGGTCGGCCTGGGGGTGTCGGTCGGAGTAGACTGAGGTACACCTACTGGCACGAGAGTTTCCGTGGAGTCAACTCGAGTTTGGAATGCAGTTGATTGGGATTCCTGAACGGCAGTTTGCACGGTTGCTCTTCGTGTAAATAGGTTGGCTAGCATCAAACCTAGTCCGATGAGCATGATAACAACAACTATTACAGCTATGATCTCTAGAGGCGAAGATTTCTTTTGCATTAAAGATCTCCTTTCTGTGCTTCCATGGTGGTTTCCTGGAAAGGGCCTTGTTCGACTGTGAGTTCTCTCGCTTCTGTTTGGCAAAAGCAGGAGCTTTATTGTTAGACACCTGATCAGGCGGACGTCTCATCCGGTTCTGCAACGTTGATCCAGCCGTGGTCAAACGTGAATGTCCGGGCCTTGCCAACTGGGTTTCGGATGCGAACAGTGCGGGCTGCATCGGTGCCCGCATGTTCCACTACGTAGAGCCAGTACGCCTCACCGTGTTCTCGTGCCCAATCGAATTGAGTGTGTGATAGCCCGACTGGATGATCGTCCAGACTAGCAGTTATCGCTTTGACTTCACACCACTGGATTGCGTTGTTGCTTTCGTCGGCCAGGTAGAGGTCGTAACCTGGATGGTGGGTGGGTGTTCGCCGCCACCCGGGCTCGCGGGACAAGATAAACTCAATGGCCTTCGCCTCAAGCGCCATGCGGGACTCCTGGTCCGGACCCTCAGAGTCTGGTTCCAGGTCATCGGGATGCACTCCGACGTACGAAATGAAAGGTTTGCCTCCAGAGGTCCGCCTCCCTTCCTTCCGAACCGGCTCTGCCCCCGGTTCAGTGCGCCGGTCCCGGTTGCCGATGCCGTCACTCTCCCCTCTTCCGTCCACTCCGTTCCCTCCGGCTCCGGTAGCTGTTGTCACCTCGCTACCCCAATCTCCTGGGACCTCTGCTTTCAATCCATCCGCCGTCCGCGCGTAACTCGTGGTCCCAGGCACGCCATGCTTCGGCTCCGCCGTCCTGCTCTCACTTTCGGAGGCTGCCGCCCGATCATTCGATCCCGATACATTTCGTGGGCCGAGTCGGGCTCGCAGTTCAGCGGCGCTGGTGATCCCATACTTCTTGAGTTCGTCCAGCACGTCGGGATCGATACCTGCTTCCCTTGCAAGCGTCTCGATGACCGGTGGCTTGAAACGAATCTTGGTGAGAAGGAACTGATGTTCCGTCCATCCAAGGGAAGCGAACAGGACGAACTCAGGTCGCTGGAGGTCGCCGCGCTCATCGGGAATCCATGCCGTCTCGTTCAGTTGGCGAACGAAAGCGGCGTCGAATTCAGCACGCTTCGTTTCATGCGAGTATCCCCAGGTATATGAAGCTGAAAACACCCAGGAGCCGCTCCTGCGTGCCACATCCGCCAG